>JAISWV010000137.1 GCA_031270755.1 Synergistaceae bacterium | reverse complement strand
CCCCCCCCCCCCCCCCCGGGGGGTCAGCGGCGGGCGGCCCTCTGACGTTCTGAACGTCGTTCTTTGTCCAAGGGGGAGATGTGTATGGAGAGTACGAGGCCGGACTGGGACACTTATTTCATCGCCATCGCCATGATGGCCGCCACCAGAAGCACCTGCCTCCGCCGGCAGGTCGGGGCGGTGGTCACCCGGGGACGTCAGATCGTCAGCACGGGGTACAACGGCGCGCCCTCGGGCACGGCTCATTGCCTGGAAACCGGGTGCCTGCGGGAAATTCTGGGCGTCCCTTCGGGGGAACGGCATGAGATGTGCCGGGGGTCTCACGCGGAGGCCAACGCCATCGCCCAGGCGGCCCGCATGGGCATCGCCACGGACGGCGCAGCGCTTTACTGCACCCACGAGCCCTGCTCCCTGTGCACCAAGGTCATTTTGAACGCGGGGATCGCGCGGGTGGTCTACATGTACCCCTACCCCGACCAGTTGGCGGTGCGGCTGAGGGAGGAAACCCGGGTCGTCTTCGAGGCGTTCCCGCAGGCAAAAGCGGCCGCCGCCCAAGAGTGGATCTTGAAGATCATCGGGTCCATGAAGTGAACCCAGCGTTATTCGCCGCTCTCTGAGCATGAGGACGTTTACAAAAATTCTTGCTTCTTGCTTGAATACGAGCAAAGGACGGAAGGGGAATAAGGGTGTACCGAGATTGTCGGTGGAAAGGAGTAGCACGCATGACGACAGCGATGGCAGAGCGGCAGGAAGTGTACCAAGCCATTGAGCATTTATCTGATAAGGCAATAGCACAAATCAAGGGGTACATTGACCGGATACGCGAGGAAGAGCTTGAAAATATCAAAGCTGAGATAGCCGCGCTTGAGGCAAAGTATGGGACGACTCCTAATGCCGAGACGGTCGCGGCTATGATGGAGGCCGAGGCCGGAATTGGTGAAAGCGTGACGCTGGAACAAATACAGGCTGAATGCAATGCGTTCCGTTAAATTAGGGCACGCATATAAAAAAGATTTTCGGCGCGAGGCGCGGGGAGAAAACCTTGAAGCAATGGCAATAGAGCTTTCATTCGTGGTTACGGCGCTTGCCGCTGATGCCGCCTTGCCGGAAAAGTATCAAGAACATTTACTGACGGGAAGATGGGCTAAACATGGAGGATGCCACATCAAGCCGGATTTTGTGCTCATATATCTCAAGACGGCAAATAATGAGTTGCACCTCGTCCGTCTCGGCTCCCACGCTGAACTGTTCGGGATGTGACAGCCAAAGGATTTTAGTTTTGCCTGGTAAAGCGCAGTTGAATCCGGGGGGTCTCGGGGGGCGCGAACCCCGAAAGGGTGAGCCCCGCCTCCCTGAGCTTCAATTTAGAACAACACCGAGTACTTTTCGATGTTGGACTTGTCGTAGAGCATGGGGTTTTCCAGGGTCAAGATTTGTCCGTTGGGAAGAATCGTGTGCTCGCCCAGCTTTCTGGCCTTGAATTTCGCGCCGGGGACGGGGACGAAGCCCTCTTTTTTTAGGCCCACACCATGTAAACTCCCATATAGCCCTCGTAGGGAGGGTTCCAGAGCCAGAGTCCAGTCGTCGGACCCGCTGATGGGCGAACGGTGATCAGAGTCACGATGGAGATGATGATGACGACCACTTTCGCTTTTATCGGCACAATGGGTTTCACCTTCAGCGGTTCAGGATCGCGCTCAAGAAATCCTGTGCCATTCGTGTCTGGGGACGGGAGAAGAACCGCTCCGGCTCCCCGGACTCCAGGATTTCCCCGTCTGCCATGAAGACCACGGAGTCGCAGATCTCCCGGGCGAAGTTCATCTCGTGGGTCACCAGCAGCATCGTGATGCCCGTCTCCAGCAGGCCGCGTATGGCGTCCAAGACCTCTTTGATCAGCTCGGGGTCCAGGGCCGAGGTCGGCTCGTCGAAGATCATGAGCCGCGGTTCCATGGCCAAGGCGCGGGCGATGGCGACCCTCTGCTGCTGGCCGCCGGAAAGCCGCGTGGGAAACACGTCCATTTTGTCTTCGAGTCCCAAGGTTTTCAGGATCGACGCGGCGCGCTCCCTGGCCTCGGGCCGGGGTTGTTTTTTCACCTTGATGGGAGCCAGGGCGACGTTCTCCAGAACCTTCAGATGCGGATAGAGGTTGAAGGACTGCGACACGAAACCGATGTTGGCCCTGAGCTTGTTGAGGTCGGTGGAGGGCGCGTGGACGGAGATCCCGCCGACCCGGATCTCGCCGCCGTCGATTCCCTCCAGGGCGTTGACCGTGCGGACGATGGTGCTCTTGCCCGCCCCGCTGGGCCCAATGAACCCGAAGACCTGGGACCTGGGAACGTCGATGGAGACGTTTTTCAATACCTCCAGGCTGCCGAATTTTTTCCGCACGTTTTTGATGGAGACCATGATATCGGGTTGGTTCGTCGTCTGGTTCATCTTCAGTCAGTTCTCCTCGTTCAGTGATCCATTTGGAACTTGCGCTCGCAAAAGGCGATCAGCTGCGAAAGTCCGTAGGTGATGCAAAAATAGAGGAGGGCGACGAAGGTCCATATTTCCACGGACCGGAACGTGGTGGCGACGAGGTTTTTCGCCACCATGGAGAGATCTACGATGGAGATGACCGACACGAGGGAGGAATCTTTCACCAGGATGATGAACTGGGAGGCCATGGGGGGCAGCACCTTGCGCACGGCCTGAGGCAAAATCACGCAGGTCATGGCCTGGAGATAGGTCATTCCCGACGCGCGCGCCGCCTCCATCTGTCCCCTCGGCACGGCTTGAATGCCCGACCGGACGATCTCGGCCACGAACGCCCCCGAAAAAATCCCCAGCCCCGAGACCGCCGACCAGTAAGGCCCCAGCCTGAGGAAACGCCCCAGCACGAAAAAAATCCATATGAGCAGCACCAGCAGCGGCACACCTCTGAAAAACTCCACGTACACGGCCGCCACCGCCCGCAGCAAGCGAAAGCGCGATACTCTGAAGAGTCCGGCGATTGCCCCGATGGGGATACTGACCAGCAGGGCCAGAAACGAGATCGTCAGCGTCATGCGCACTCCCGTGAAAAACAGGGGCAGGTTTTGGGTGATGACGGACCAGTTCATGTTGTTCATAACCTTACCTCACCAGGCTTTCTGATCGAAGCTCAGGGGGGCAGGGCTCGCTCGGCCGCTGCGCGGTCCTCACTGGCTTCCCCGAGACCCCCTTGGCGTTTCCATACCAGGCTTTCATAAAACGAGGGAGGCGCTGGCCTCCCCTGGAATTTCCCGTTTTTTTGTTTTTCTACTCCATTTCTTTCAGCCATTCCTTGATGTTGCCCATCCATTTGGTTCTCGACGCCATTTCCCGGGGGCTGTCCTTGTACTGGAACAAAAAGGAGTTCAGCCACTGGACCATCGCCTGGTCGTTGAGGCGGCAGGCAATACCCAGATTTTCCAGGCTGATGAGGTCGTGGATGCCCCTCACGTGGTCGGGGTTTCGGGCCTCGTAGACCAAGATTCCCGGCTGGTCGTAGATCACTCCGTCCACCTGGCCGTTGACCAGGGCCAGAGACGTCTCGGGGAAGGTGGGGAAGTGGAGGAGCTCGGCTTCTTTGATGATGGATTCCGCCAGGAGGGCGCTGGTCTGTCCCTGGGGGGTGGCGACCTTTTTGCCTTTTTTATCGAGATCTTTCCAGCTTTTGGTTTCGGTGTCGTTTTTATGGACCATCAGGACTTGCCCCGTCTCGAAATAGGGGTTGGAAAAGCTGACGGAAAGAGCGCGCTTCCCCGTGATGGACATGCCCGAAAGCAGGATGTCGATTTCTCCGGCCTGAAGGGCGGGGATCAAACCCGCGAACTCGAACTGCCTGAACTCCGCCTTGACGCCCAAGGCCTCGGCGATGGCCCTGCCCACGTCGATGTCGTAACCGATGAACTCGCCTTTTTTGTCCATCATCTCGAAGGGATAATAACCCGGGGCCGACCCGATGACGATCTTCCCCGCCTTGGCGATCTTGTCCAAGGTCCCTTGGGCCTCGTCCGCGAAAGCCGCCCCCGCAATCAGCGCGCACAGACACGCCGCGAAACAAAATTTCTTCCAACCATTACTCATACTCATTTTCATACTCACCTGCACCTCCCGATTATCTACTTAATCTCCACGAGAACTTGGGGTTCCCGCTTAGTAAAGGTTACCCCGCTTACAACTCATATTGGGTCTCTTTCGAGAAAAGCCGTCATGCAGTGGAGGGAGCCGAAACCCTTCATCAGCTCGCTCACATCGATCTCGATCACTTCCACGCCGTTGCGTTCCAGAACGGCCTTCGTCTTCGAGTTGCCCTTGACGGCCAAAACCCGCCCCGGCTCCAGCGCCACCAGGTTCACGGCGGACCCCTGTTTGACTTCCTCGACGGAGGGCGCCTCGATAATGTGGAATCCTTTGCGAATCAAAGCGTCCACCACGTCGTAAGGCGCCTGCCAAGGGAAAAGCAGCAGTTTCTTCTTATCGACAGGGTTCATCAATCCATCCAAGTGAGCGTGCCCCCACGGGATCTGGAAGCGCAGAATGCCGCCGACGCCCATGGGCCTCAGAACTTCCTCCACCTGACGGACCCCCTCTTCGTTGCTGCGAACCCCCGTCCCCAGCACGATGGTTTCACGGTCGATCCACAGCCCGCAAGCCCCTTCGAAGACCCCTCTTCCCGAGATCGTGCGGATGATGGGGCAGCCGATCTTCGCCAAAGCCAGCGCCACTCCCCTTTCTTCCCCGCGGCGGAACGCCGTTGCCTGACGGCAGACGATGGCCCCCTCGGGAGTGCCCAGCACGTTGTCGCGCATGAAAATGGCGTTGGGCCGGTCTTCGCGCTGTTCTTCCACGTAGAAAACATCGACTCCGCAGGAGCGGTAGATCTCCGCCATAGCATCGTGCTGGTCGCGGGCTTTCGC
>JAISWV010000134.1 GCA_031270755.1 Synergistaceae bacterium | reverse complement strand
ATCAGGGCCAAAAAGCCCCCGGCGTAGGGCGCTCCCACCAACTCTTTGCCCATGAAAAACGCCAGTATCGCGCAGATTGCGGCCGCGGTGTTCAAAACGGTCCGCAGAGGGACGTTCGTACCGACTTTCGATGCTGTCAAGAGTTTATTCATACAAAGCCAACCTCGTCATAAGATCTTTTTTATGCTCAAAACCCGCGGCCGGTGGAATGATCTCCTCCCGGTCGCGCATTCCTATGGGCAATTTCGACTTCATGGACTCCACGACGGCGTAAGCCGCCATGGACAACCCCCGCTCCACGCCGCCCTCCACAAGGCGGTCCAGGTCGATGATACGCCCGGCTCGGGAGGAAGTCCCGTCGTAAAGGCGAGTCTGCAGCTTTCCCGTTCGGGCGGAGGATTTCCAATGGATGCGCTTCATGGCGTCGCCTTCCACATAAGGCCGCACTCCGACGATGTCCGTTTCTTCCCTCGACGCCGCGTCCTCTCCTTCGTCGTCTTTCGGGTCCCTGTGGGCGAAGACGAGGACCGGATCGCAGCGAAGAGGGCACGGGAACACCGTCACGGAGGTCTCGAAGTCCACGGGCCAGTAGCGCACAAAAAAATTGAAGGGGTAGACGGACGAAAGCTCGATGTCCTCCACCCTGTGCCGCCCCCGGGAGGGAAAGGCGGTGAAAAAAGACAGGCTTTCGGACCTGCCCGGCTGGACGATGGGGAAAAAAACGCGGCCTCCTCTTTCCTCCAGCGCCACCTCTATGAGCAGAAGAGGGGCGAAACGGCTTTTGTTGGTGAGCCGCACGACGGCCACACAGGGTGTTTGGGCGTAAATTTCGTCAGGAAAAGACACCGACACCAGGGCGTTGCGGATATTGCTCCGCCCCGCGAGCCCGGAGGCCAACATATACCCCAACAGCACCGCCGTCACCAGGTACAAAAGGTTGTTGGCGCTGTTCACCGCCACAACCCCCAAAAATATCGAGATGACGATGTAGACCATTCCCGCCCGCCGCGTTTGTATGACTCGTTTCATACCCTGCCCCTCCGGCGCGGAAACTCGGAAAAATATCTTGACTCCAGTTTCATACGATGGTCGGGACCTCCGAAAAAATCGCGCTCAAGATCTCGCGCTTGGTCGCCTCCGACCCCTGAAGCAGCTGCAGGCGGTGCAGCAGAACGTCATCGGCCATGACTTTGACGTCCTCGGGAATCACGTAGTCCCGGTTCTGCATCCACGCCAGCGTCTTCGCCAGTTGCAGAAGCGACATCGCGCCCCGCGTCGAGATTCCCGCCGCGATGTTGGGGGAGGTGCGCGTCTTCTCGGTCAAGTTCAGCATGTAGTCCAAGATTTTATCGGAGACGGCCACGCCGCGTTCTATGCTCTTTTGAAGCCGCAGGACCTCGTCGGGGGTGAACAGGGGTTCGATGTCCGAGAGCTTGTCCTTCTGGCTGCCGACGCGCAGAATCTCGCGTTCCGCGCCCTTGGGGGGGTAGCCGATGGAGACCCTCATCATGAAACGGTCCATCTGGGATTCCGGCAGGGGAAAAGTTCCGGAGTGCTCCACGGGGTTTTGAGTGGCGACGACAAAGAAAGGGCGCGGCAGGGGGTAGGTTTTGCCGTCGATGGTGGCCTGTTCTTCGCCCATCGCCTCCAACAAGGCGCTTTGGGTTTTTGGGGTCGCGCGGTTGATCTCGTCCACCAACACCAAGTTGTTGAAGATGGGGCCGGGGTGAAATTCGAACTCGCTCTTATCCGCTTTGAAAATGTTGAGCCCCGTGACGTCCGTGGGCAGAAGGTCGTTCGTGCACTGGACGCGGCCGAAATCCAACCCCAGTACCCGGGCCGCGGCTATGGCCAAGGTCGTTTTGCCCAGGCCGGGAAGGTCCTCCAGCAGCAGGTGGCCATTCGAAAAAATGCAAGCCAGCACTTTTATCAAGGCATCGTCTTTGCCGTGCAGCGACGGCGAAAGATGTATGAGAGCCTCTTTTATGCGTGGATTGACGACGGTGAAAGGAACGTTAGACATGCCTACCAACTTGTTCATCAACTGCCTCTGATTGATTTACGATAACCGTTCGAGTCCAAAGGGGCGAAGCCGGGCACATGCGTGAACGTTTACCACGATTCCAAATTTACTGCCAAATAAAATATCCCGCAGCCAAGGAAGTATTATACTCCCAGTCGGCAAGCGGCGAAAACGGAAGAAAGACCCACCACCGCGCCATACGGGACGAAGCCGGCCGCATGTATATATGGCGATCGGCAATAGATAAACGAAAATCCAATGAATTCATGTCCGAAAACGGCGAGACATGCTTTGTGAAACGCATTATCATCGCACTTATGAAAAACGACACTCATGTTTACGACGAGGATTTTTTGTACGAAGTCTTGAAGAACAGGGACAGGCGTTTCGACGGGCGGTTCTTCTTCGGCGTGACGTCGACGAAAATTTATTGCCGCCCGATCTGCCCGTCCCGACGCCCCAAACGCGAGAACTGCCGTTTCTTCGACTCGGCCGCCGCGGCGGAGAAAGAAGGATTCCGCCCCTGCCTGCGCTGCCGCCCGGAGCTGGCCCCCGGCGAAAGCACGGCTTTTGACGGGGACGAAGGCATGGCCCTCGGTGAAAAAAGGCTTGCTGTCCTGGCCGCAAGAGCGCTGCAGTGCGAAGAGCCCGAAGCTGGAGGGGTCGGAAAGATCGCCGCTTCCCTGGGGGTGAGCGACCGGCATCTGCGCCGCGTCTTCGCCGCCCATTACGGGGTTTCGCCCCTTCGGTACGCTCAAACCTGCCGGCTTCTTTTTGCCCGCCGGCTGGTCCTGGAAACGGGGCTGCCCTTCACCCAGGTCGCGATGTCCGCCGGATTCGGCAGTGTGCGGCGCATGAACGCGCTTTTCCGGGAGCGCTACCGCTGCAATCCCACGGAGCTGCGCCGGGGCTCCAACGCGGGGCCCGGCGCGGAGAGCGTCTCTTTGCGCCTTCCCTGCCGTCCGCCCTACGCCTGGCGCGAACTGCTGGATTTTTTGGCGCGCCGGGCCGTGGCGGGCGTGGAGGAAGTGGAGGGCTCTGTCTACCGGCGCGTCGTCGTATTGGAATCGAAGGGCGGCGTCCACAAGGGGTGGATCGCCGTCTCCCCCGATCAGCGGAGTTCGGCTTTCTTCGCTCCCTCCACTCTGAAGGCGGAGGTTTCCCTTTCGCTGGCGCCCGTTCTGGGCCGCGTGACAGTCCGGTTGAAGCGGCTTTTCGACACGGACAGCCGCCCCGAGGACGTGGAAAAAGTTCTCGGGGACATGACGGAAGCGTGCCCCGGGCTTCGCGTTCCGGGATGTTTCGACGCCTTCGAGATGGGTGTTCGGGCCATTCTGGGCCAGCAAATCACGGTCAAGGCGGCTCACACGCTGGCGGCTCGGCTGGCGGCAGCGCTGGGAGAAAAAGCGGAGACCCCGTTTCCGGGCCTTTATCGTTCCTTTCCGACGCCGCGAAAGCTTTTGGAAACCGACGGCGACACCTTGGGCCGCATGGGCGTCGTCCGAAGCCGTCAGCGGGCGCTTTACGCCTTTGCAGAATTCACGCTCTCAGGCGGGTTGGAGCCCAGGGCGGACATCGAGGGGCAGATTCGGGACCTGCAAAAACTTCCCGGCATAGGCGAGTGGACGGCGCAGTACGTCGCCATGAGGGCGTTGGATTGGCCGGATGCCTTCCCCCACACGGACTACGGCGTCAAAACCGCAATGGGGAACGCTCCCCCCGGCGAGATTCTGAAGACCGCGGAACGATGGCGTCCTTGGAGGGCCTACGCGACCATGTACCTGTGGCTTGGACACGGAGAAAAGAGGAAGGCATGAGCGAAATGAAGTGCGATTGGATGAGGTGCTCCACGCCTCTGGGCGAGATGCTTCTGGCATCGGACGAGTCCGCGCCGGACGAACCCGCGTTGGGCAAGCCTGCGTTGTGCGGGGCGTGGTTCGTGGGACAAAAGTACTTTCCCTCGATGGCTGGCTGGAGAGAACGAAAAACCGCGCTGTTCGAGAAGGCGGCTTTCGAGCTCCAGCGCTATTTCGAGGGCGGTCTGCGCCGTTTTACCGTTCCCCTTCGCCCTCGGGGGACGCCTTTCCAGCAAAAAGTCTGGGCCGGCATCGCGGAGATCGGCTACGGGCGCACCGTCAGCTACGTCCGCCTGGCCGCGCGGCTGAAGTCCAGCCCTCGCGCCGTGGGGTCGGCCACGGGGCGCAATCCCTTGAGCCTCTTCGTTCCCTGCCACCGAGTGGTGGGAAGTGGGGGACTTCTCACGGGCTACGCCGGCGGGCTGAAGAGAAAAGAGGCCCTCCTGACGCTGGAGGGCATAGATGTGTTGGAGGGTATGAAGGTGTTGGAGGGCGTTGTGAAGGGCGTATAGAATGGAATATCGACGATAGTTTTGAGGCCAAAGTCCATTTGGCTCTCGGCTACCCGGCGAGGACGCTGCCCAAAGCAAAACCCCGCAAAGAAAATAGGATCAGGATAATTCAGTGATGAAGCAAGAAAAGCGGCAGATATTGCCCGACGATATCGTGCGGCAATAAACCCGTCTATGCGAAAAAGGGGAGCGGAAGCGAGAAATGTTCGCCCCATGCTCCCTTTTGCCTTGCGTTCTTTTCCCTCTT
>JAISWV010000125.1 GCA_031270755.1 Synergistaceae bacterium | reverse complement strand
GGTCAGCGGGGCGTGCCCCTGACGAACGTCGAGTTCAGGCTGCTGGAAACCCTGCTCTCCTGTGCGGGCAAAAAAATATCCTCGGAACAGCTGTCCGTCAGCGTCTTGGGGCACTCCCTTTCCCCCTTCGACAGAAGCTTGAGCGTGCATATCAGCAAATTGCGGCACAAACTCGGCCTTTATACCTGCGGAAGCGAACGCATCAAGACCTTGAGGGGCGAGGGGTTCGTCTACGTTTTCTCCGAGAAAGGGGGGTCCTCGTCATGAAGGGGATAGCGAGGTTTTCCCTGTTCTGGAAGATCTACCTGACGCTCCTGTTGGTTCATTTCCTCCCCATCATTCTGTTCGCTCTGTCCAATATCATCCGGGACGAAGACAGAGAAATGCCCCGGGGGGTCGTGCGTCACTTGGAGTGGAGCGCGTCGGAGCTTGCGAACCAGGCAGAATCCGTGCCGCCGGAGCTTCTGGTGTCCTGGCTCGACTCCGTGAAGGACGCGAGCGGATTGGCGGTCTGTATTCAGCGGGACGGAGAAGATTTTTACCTGCCCGGTTCGGAGGGGCTCGTGACGTACGAACCGGATGAAGAGATGCCTCCTCGCGCGCCGGTCGTCGTCGTTTCGTCTCTCTCGCGTTCCGGGCGGACGAAAGCCATTGTGACCATACACCCGTTTCGTGGGGAGGGCGGTGAACGCCCCAGACCCTGGAGGCGCAGCCCCTCCCTGGTGTTCCTTTCGGTGGCCGTTCTTTGCGTAGCCTTCAGTTTCATGCTTATGCGAAATTTTATGACCCCGTTGTCGGAGCTCCGGCGCACCACGCTGAAGCTGGCGAAAGGCGACTTGTCCGTGAGGGTGGGGCAAAGCGTGACCGGGCGAAGCGACGAGATAGCCGACCTGGGCAAGAGCTTCAACCAAATGGCCGAACGGGTGGAAAACCTCGTGTCGTCGCAGAAGAGGCTCTTGAGTGATATCTCTCACGAAATCCGATCCCCTTTGCAGCGCATGGAGGTTGCCGCCGCGCTTTTGCGCGACAAACCCGGCGGCGACAAATCGGACGCTCGGACGCAAAAATACGTCGACCGCATAGAAATGGAAATCGGTCGCATCGACGATATGGTGGAGGAGCTGCTGACCCTGGTCCGTGCCGATGAGATGTCCCTGGTTCGGTCTGAAGCCGTGGAGCTGGACGAAATCCTGAGCTCCATTGTAGAGGACTCCGAGTTCGAGAGCAGGGCGGAGGGGAAGATCGTCACCTCCAACCTTCAGAAGCTGTCCGTACTGGGGGACGCGACGCTTTTGAGCCGTGCCCTGAGGAACGTGATCCACAATGCGATCCGCTACACGCCTCCGAAAACCGAAATCGAGGTCAACGCGTTTCAGGACGGAGACTATGCGGTGATAACCGTCAAAGACCAGGGACAGGGGGTACCGGAAGAGGATCTGAGCAAAATTTTCCTGCCCTATTACCGTACCGACGAGGCAAGAGAGAGGTCGAGGGGTGGGGTGGGTCTCGGGCTGGCCATAACGAAACGCATCGTAGAAAGCCACGGAGGGGAAGTTGCAGCCGCCAATACCCCCTCTGGAGGCCTGTTGGTGACGGTGCGCCTTCGGCTTCAGAATAAGTAATGAAAAATAGCGTTTGGAACAGTATACCGCAGACAACAGAGGCCCCTGTAAGAGACCTCTGCCACGTAAAATATTTGATTGCTTTTCGTCAGCGAATGGATATTGCGGCTTTGGAGAACCATCGCCGGCACAAAAACACGGCAGCCAGCGCCGACGCAAGAAAAACGATGCCCGTGTCGCAGCCGCCGCCGGATTTTTTGTTTGAGTTTGAGGTAGTTGTCGACTCCGCCACGGTGATGATCGCGCTCGCCGAGACATCATCATCTCCCAATGCGTACGCTGTAACGACGGCTCTCCCCGCCGACAGCGCGTTCACCAGGCCCATATTGTTCACGGAAACCACTCCCGGCGTGTTGACACTCCATTCGACGCTCACGCTGGCGGCGCCTTCCGGGGTCAGAGCAGCGTCAAGCTGCAGGGAATCCCCCACGGTCAGAGAAGCGGAAGCAGGCTCCACTGTGATACCGGTGACAGGAGTCGTGGGCGCCTCCCCCGTCAAAGCGGCGTTGACGTTCACAAGCCCGTACTTTGAAAGGGTCCTGTCGGGAACGTTTTGCGGAGGGATGATGTAAAATCCATACGTACCAGGGGACTTGGGGTTGACGCTGGTGTCTGCGGTGCTGCAGAGCAGATTTTTCAACTGATGAGCACTCAAGTCCGGGCGGTGGGACGCTACGAGAGCCAATGCCCCCGAAACGTGGGGTACTGCCGTGGAGGTTCCATCCACATAATTATAAAGACCTCCGTTTGATTTCGAGAGCGGCGAGTAAGTACTCATTATTCTCGCTCCTGGGGCGGCCAAATGCACCGACTCACTGCTCCAGTTGCTGAAAGAGGGCGCTTCGTTCCGCTCGCTGATGGCTCCCACCACAAGGAGGTTGTTCAGGCCCGTAAAGGAAGCGGGATAGCAATAATCTCCCTTGAAAATGTACGATTCTTTGATATCAAAAAGTGCGGGAACTCCCACTTGGTGACCTTCATTCCCCGCGGCAACGACAATGACGGTTCGGTTGATTTTATCGATGTTCTGGAAAGCCTGCCAAAACGCCGAGTTCTGCGCCTGCTTCGGGGTATCGGAATCCCATGCCCCCAGCGAAAGATTGATCGCGGGAACCTGCAATTCGGGGTTATTTCGTAAAAGTTTGGCAAAGTATTCAAGCGCGGCGACAATCCAAGAAATGAATCCGCTGCCTTCGTCGTCAAGGGCTTTCAAGACGATGACCTTGCCGTTCCAGTTGACGCCCGCAACCCCCTTGCTGTTGTCTCCCACTGCGACGATCGTCCCCGCCATGTGAGTCCCGTGCCCGTCTCCGTCGATGAAATTTTGATCCTCGACGGGCGTCGAATCGTCTCCATTCGGATTGACGAAGTTTCGGCTCAGGGCCCTATCGATGTTGGGCGACAGATCCTCGTGTTCGTAATACACCCCGCTGTCAACCACGGCGACGTAGATTTTATCGCTTCCCGTTGTCGTGTCCCACGCCTGGTTCGCATGGATGCTTTTCATACCCCATAGTTCTCCATTGAGGTAGCTCGGGTCATTCGGCTCTCTTAGAGCTCGCACCCGGTAGTTGGGGGACGCGCACAGAACGTCCGGGTTTTTTTTGAGCTCCGCGAGAAGTTCCTCCGTGCTCTTCGTCTCGGACCGCATCAAAACAAAGATACTGCCCTGCGCCTCGGACAACGACGCATAGGTAGTGACGGCTTTCGCTTCGACGCTTGCGGCGGCGCTCGCGACATAACGTTTTCCCGAAGCGTCCGACAACGCGGCGGCGCTCAGTTGTCCGATTTGATTTTTGAGCACCACAATGGCTTCACCGGGCGCGTATTTCGCGAGACGAGCCCCGTCCGCGCTCCATGCCGGCCTTGTGTCGAACGAAGTAAAGGACAATGAAAAGATTAAAAAAAACATAACCAGCTTCGACAGAACAAATCCGATAAATTTG
>JAISWV010000072.1 GCA_031270755.1 Synergistaceae bacterium | reverse complement strand
TGCCAAAGACGGAACATCGCGTTCGCCTCTTTTCTCAACGCTGTCCCTATCGCTTCTCCATCCGCTCCTGATTCTATCATCGCCTTGAAATCTCTCAGTATATGGGCCCAGCACAACTGTCTCCCCCGCTATTCGGGTCCTTGCCTCGATTGGACTTGTTCTTGACACGCCCTGACGGGAATGGTAGCATCTTCATACTTCATATCCTTCATACTTATCTTTCGTACTTCGGGTTCTAAAGTCAGGGGGGAGTGGCGGCAGTGTCTGAGGGATTGTTTTTCAAGGCGATACCCAACGGCCCCGTTGCCCTCACGACGCCGATCATCGAGGCGATCTTGGACCTGGTTCGCAGGGGAGAACTGAAACAGGGCGACAAGCTGCCGCCTCAAGATGTTTTGGCCGCTCAGCTCAAGGTCAGCAGAACGTCTCTGCGCGAGGCATTGAAGGAACTCTCTTACCGCGGCGTGGTCCGTTGCGTTCACGGCAGGGGAACTTTTGTCAGCGAGCGCCTCACGTCGAACCGCGAGATCATCGAAGCACGCGAGATCATCGAGCCGGGAGCCGCCATACTGGCAACGGAACGCCTGTTACCCGAGGATTGCGACGAGCTCCAACGCCTGGTCGAGGCAATGGAGAGCAGAGTCGCGATACTTGATTTTTATGGATTTTCCGTCCTCGATATGGAGTTTCATATGAGAATCAACGCGTTTGCGCGCAATCAAGCTCTTGTTTTTATGATGCAAACGCTGCAAGACGTTATGCTGGTCCAGCAGCTTTACGTTCAGAAACTTCCTGGCGCCATTCGGCGGGCGTATGACTTTCACAAAAAAATCCTTGCCTGCATGAAGGCTCGTGATGCCGAAGGGGCCGGCAGGGCTATGAAAGAGCATCTGAAAGACGTTGCGGACGCCTCGAACCAGGATACGCTGTTTGCGGAAGACAATGGACGCGAAGCGCGGGAAAGATAATGACCGTTTACTATGACTGCGTAAATCGAAGGGAGAACAAGATGAAAGTCGGCATTCCATATGGAAAGACCACCGTTATTTGCGAGATTCCCGACGCGCGGGTCCGAGGCGTTCTTTATTCCCACGCGCACGACTACAAGGCGGCGGCGGGAGAGGCCGATCTGGTACGCGAGGCGCTGAGAACGCCGGTGGATTCTCCCCCTCTGCGGGAGCTGGCAAAGGGAAAACGCCGTGTCGTCGTCATCACCAGTGACCACACGCGCCCCGTCCCCAGCGCCGTCACCATGCCCATTCTGTCGAGAGAAATACGCGCGGGCAACCCGGAGGCGGACATCACGATCTTGGTTGCCACAGGAATGCACCGCGACATGACAAAGGATGAAATCATCGCTCGTTTTGGAGCGGAGATCGCTTCCAGAGAAAAAATTATCGTACACGACTGCCGCGACGACGCGAACCTCGTCTCGCTGGGAACTCTGCCCTCGGGGGGCGATCTGGTGATCGACCGGCTGGCGGTGGACTGCGACCTTCTGGTCGCCGAGGGCTTCATCGAACCCCACTTTTTCGCAGGGTTCAGCGGAGGGCGCAAGGCAATCCTGCCGGGGATCGCGGGTTACCAAACAGTCCTCGCCAATCACTGCGCGGAGTTCATCTCCCATGATCACGCCCGTACCGGCGTCCTCGACGGCAACCCCATCCACGAAGACATGATCTTTGCCGCCAGGGCCGCGAAACTGGCTTTTATTCTGAACGTCGTTTTGGACTCGGACAAAAAAATCATCGCGGCCTTTGCCGGCGATACGGACACCGCGCACCGCCGGGGCTGCGACTTTTTGAAAGGGCTGGCCGGGGTCAAACCCGTTCCGGCGGACATCGTCATTACGGGGAACGGCGGCTACCCCCTCGACCAGAACATCTACCAGGCCGTCAAGTGCATGACGGGCGCGGAGGCCAGCATCAATCCCGGCGGGGTGATCGTCGTGGCGTCGGAGTGCAGCGACGGGCACGGAGGCGCGGCCTTTTACGATACTTTCAAGGATACCCGCTCTCCGGCGGAAGTGATGAAAGCGATCTGCGCGCGCGGACGCAGCGAGACTCTGCCGGACCAGTGGCAAATACAGATTTTCATGCGCATCCTGCTGAAACATAAGGTGATCATGGCAGCCTCCGTGCCGCCGGAGATGATCGAGCACCTGGGCATGATCCCCGCTCCCGGATTTTTGTCGTCGTCGGGTGCCTCCCTCAATGGGGCACTGGCGGCGGCGGAGAAACTCGTGGGAAAAGACGACGCCTCCGTCACCGTCATCCCGGATGGAGTTTCCGTCATCGTCGAACCCCAATAAATCGTAAACTGCAAACTATAGGTCGTTATGGGGGGCTCGAGCCCCCCATGCCTTCGAGTTTACGACACCTTATGACAGGCCACGGCGTGCCCGCCGCCCGCGTCCAGGAGCCGAGGTTCCCGCTCCGAGCAAATGGACATCTTGTGGCGGCAGCGCGTGTGGAAACGGCAGCCGGAGGGGGGATCGATGGGGCTCGGCACCCCGCCGGCGAGGATGATGCGCTCACGGGACCGATGGAGCTTCGCCACGGGAACCGCCGACAAGAGGGCCTGAGAGTAGGGGTGCAAAGTATTCTTGAACAGGTCCAGAGAAGGAGACAGCTCCACGATCTTTCCCAGGTACATGACGGCAATGCGGCTGCTCAGGTGCTTGATGACCGACAGGTCGTGGGAGACGAAAAGGTACGTCAGCTTCATGGTATCCTGCAGTTCTTCGAGCAGATTCAAGATCTGGGCCTGAATCGACACGTCCAGCGCCGAAACGGGCTCGTCGCAGACGA
Organism: Synergistaceae bacterium; assembly: GCA_031270755.1. Taxonomy (GTDB): domain Bacteria; phylum Synergistota; class Synergistia; order Synergistales; family Aminobacteriaceae; genus JAISLU01. The sequence continues at coordinate 7,704 of JAISWV010000072.1, read as the reverse complement.
TGAAGCGGGGCGACAGCGCCAAGGCCCGCGCGATGCCCACTCTCTGGCGGCGTCCTCCGTCCAGCTCGTGGGGGTATTTGTTGTACAGCTTCGCGCTCAAGCCCACGAGTTCCATCAGGTCATCGACGCGCTCCTCCCGCTCCCGCCTCGTTCCGACCTTGTGAATGTAAAGGGGTTTGCCTATGGTCTCGCCGACGGTTTTGCGCGGGTCCAGGGACGAAAAGGGGTCTTGAAAAATAATTTGCATTTCTTTGCGCAGAGAGGTGATTTCCGTCTTTTTCAACGCGAGGACGTCTTTGCCTTGATAGAGCACGGAGCCCGACGTCGCCTCGGCCAGGCGGATGATGACCCGTCCCGTCGTGGATTTTCCGCAGCCGGACTCGCCCACCAACCCCAGGGTTTCGCCCTCTTGAATGGAAAAAGAAACGCCGTCCACGGCGTGGACAACCCCCGTCCCCACCGGAAAATGTTTCACGAGATCGCGAATTTCCAGCAAAGGCTGCTTTGTCTCGCTCGTCATTATGCCGCACTTCCTTTCGTGTAGAGATGGCACCGCACGGACTGTCCTTTTTCCTGGGAAAGCCCCGGTTTTTGCCTGGAGCAGAGGTCCATGCGCTGGGGGCAGCGGGGATGGAAACAGCACCCCGAAGGCAGGTCGAAAGGATCGGGCATGAGGCCCCGAATGGGATGTATTTCGGTGTTGTCTTCCTCGATGTCCGGGATGCACTGGAAAAGCCCCTTGGTGTAGGGGTGCCGGGCATTTTCGAATATTTGCTCCAAATCGCCTTCCTCGACGATCTCCCCGGCGTACATGACGGCCACGCGGTCGCAAATTTCCCCCACCACGCCCAAATCGTGGGTGATCAGCATCATTGCGGTGGAGAACTCCTCCCGAAGGGTCCGCACCAGGTCCACGACCTGCGCTTGGATGGTGACGTCCAGGGCCGTGGTGGGCTCGTCCGCGATGAGAAGCCTGGGATTGCACGCCAGGGCCATGGCGATGCCCACGCGCTGGCGCATACCGCCGCTGAACTCGTGAGGGTACTCTTTATGGCGCGCGGCGGGAATCTGCACTCGTTCCAACATTTCCTGGGCTTTTTTCAAGGCCTCCCGCTCCGTCGTCTTCTGGTGCGCGGCGATGGCCTCGGAAATTTGCAGCCCCACGGTCAGCACGGGATTGAGGGAGGTCATGGGGTCTTGAAAGATCATCGAGATCTGGTTGCCCCGGATTTTTTTCATCTCTTCCTCGGAAAACGCCCCGAGCTCCTGTCCCGCAAAGGAGATGGCGCCGCTTTCCACAATTCCGGGCGGAACGGGAATCAAACGCATCAGCGAAAGAGCCGTCGTAGTTTTGCCCGCGCCGCTCTCGCCCACCAGCCCCAGGGTCCCCCGCTCCGGGATTTCGAAGCTGACGCCGTTGACGGCGTGTACGATGCCCTCGAAGGTCGAATATTTCACGCGGAGGTTGTCCACCGACAGCAGCGCGTTCATTCTGGTCCCCATTGAATTTGCCATTGAATTTGCCATTTCACTCTTCCCCTCACTGACGCAATTTGGGATCGAGGGCGTCCCGAAGCCCGTCCCCGAAGAGGTTGAGAGCCAAAACCACGATGGCGATGGCGAGCCCCGGATAAAAAGTCAGATGAGGCGCGTTGCGCATATACTGACGTCCCAGGCTCAGCATGGAGCCCCATTCGGCCGTCGGAGGCTGAATCCCCAGTCCCAGAAAACTCAGGGCCGCCGCCGACAAAATAGCGGACGCCACGCCCAGCGTGCTTTGTACGATGATGGGCGCCATGCAGTTGGGAAGGATGTTCTCTAGGATGATACGCAGGTCGCTGGCGCCTATGGCCCGGGCCGCCTCCACGAACTCCTGGCCTCTCACGGAGAGAGCGGACGCCCGGACAATGCGGGCGTAACGCGGGATTTGGCTGACGCCCACGGCGATCATCAAGTTGGTGAGGTTTGCGCCCAGCGCGCCTACAATGGCGATGGACAAAATGATCTGAGGAACAGCCAGCAAAACGTCCATCAGGCGCATCAGGATATTGTCGATTTTTCCCCCGTAATACCCCACGACGGCCCCGATAAAGCCTCCGAAGACCGCGCCGATGCCCACGGCGATAAAGCCCACGTAAAGGGATATGCGGGCTCCGTAGATAATGCGGCTGAGCTGGTCCCGTCCAAAGCTGTCGGTCCCGAGAGGATGCTTCAGCGAAGGAGAAGCGAGCCGGGGCCCGGCGTTCATCTTGTTGGGGCCGTAGGGCGACAGATAGGGGGCGAAAACCGCCATTCCCGTCAGCAGAAGGATCACGAGAAGCCCCCCCACCGCGCCCTTGTTGACCTTGATACGGCGCCATATCTCGCCGATCCGGCTTTGTCTCTTTTCTTTGTTTGTGCTTTTTAAATTTTTCGTCGAAACTGTGTCCGCGGTCATGGCAAAGGTCTCCTTTCCGTCAGCTCGCCCTGTATTGAGCCTTGATTCTTGGGTCGAGCAAAGCGTAGAGCAGATCGACCCCAAGGTTCACGAGGCTCAGGCAAAACGCGAAGAAGAGGATTCCCCCCTGGACGACAGGGTAGTCTTTGAAGCGTATCGCGTCGATGATGAGGCGTCCGATACCTGGAATGGAGAAGACCGTTTCCGTGATGACGACGCCCCCCAGCATGTGGCCGAAGTTGAGCCCCGCCACGGTGACGACGGGAATCAGGACGTTGGTCAGGATATGCCGGGTGAGTATCAAACGGCTGTTCAGTCCTTTGGCCTTCGCCGTTCGGACGTAGTCCTGGCGGACGACCTCCAGCATACTCGACCGCGTCATGCGGGCAATGACCGCCATGGTGTTGGTGCCGAGGACGACGGCCGGCATGATCAGCTGCTCCCACGAACCGTAACCGGACGAGGGAAGAATGGGAAACATGATGGAAAACAGGAGCATCAGCATCAAGCCGAGCCAGAACCCCGGGATGGAAAATCCCAAAAGCGCCGTCAAGTTGCAAAAAGTGTCCAGCCACGTGTTTTGCCGAAGCGCCGCCAGAACCCCCAGCGGAAGCCCCACCACTATGGCGAGGGTCATGCTGCATACAGCCAAAAGCAGCGACGGCTCGAACCGGTCGAGAAGCTCTTCCAGCACGGGATTGTTGGTTCGGATAGAACGTCCGAAGTCTCCTTTCAGGGAGTTGATCAAAAAAGTGAAGTATTGAACGGTCAAGGATTCATTGAGCCCCAACTGTTCCCGTAGTTCTTCCAAATCTTGTGCCGTGGCGCTGGGCCCCAACAGCGTCTCTGCCGGATCTCCCGGCGCCAGATGGATAATCGCGAAAATCAAAATGGAAACCCCAATCAATACCGGAATCAGGAAGAGAAGCCTTCTGAAAATGTAACGCCACATACCCTCATCTCCTCCTCGATGTAATATTGAAGCTCAGGGGACGGAGCTCGTTCGCGCGATCCCCGCTGCCCCCTGAAAAAAACCTCGATAGCGTCGGCATCGCAAAGCGGGAAAACCGCGGCGCGGAAGATGCGCCGCAGAGGGAACTGCCGCTTCAGTCGTCCAAAGATACGTTGAACAGCTGGTAAACCTGATTGGGGTAGATGGCGAACCCTTTCACCTTCGTCGTGGTCGCGGCGATCAAATTCCTCGAAAGCATCAGCACGATGGGGACTTCCTCGTTGAAATAGGTCTGGGCCTCTTTGTAAATGGCCTTGCGTTTTTCGGGGTCGAGAGTGGTGCGGCCCTCGTACATCATCTTGTCGAATTTGGGGTCCGACCAAAACACCCTGTTGGAGGAACCGATATTCTGCGAGTCGTAAAGGTAGGTCAGAGCGCCGTCGGCGTCTCCTGTCCCGCTCCAGCCCATGGTGAACATTCCGTCCGCGCCCTTGCGCGTTTCCGCCAGATAGGCTCCCCACTCCAGGCTGACGACTTCGGCCTCGATGCCGACCTCGGCAAAAAATCCCTGGAAATACTCCGCGGTAGAGCGGGAAAGGCTCTGAGTGCTGGCGTAAAGTTTCGTCTTGAACCCGTTGGGATATCCCGCCTCCGCCAGCATGGCTTTTGCCTTCTCCACGTCGTAAGGATAGGGGTCTTCCGGAAGGGACGTGTCGAAGCCCCAGACTTGGTCGGACATGGGTCCTCTCGACTTGACCCCCAGGCCGAAATAGAGCGAATCGATCAAGGCGTCGACGTCCACGGCGTAGTTGAGCGCCTGGCGGACGCGCTTGTCGTCGAAGGGTTTGACGGAGGTGTTGAAGCCGTAGTAATTCGTGGAAAGGGCGGATTTTTCGTACATGACGAATTTCCCCTCGGCCTTGACCCGCTCGAAGTCCTGCGGGGGGAAGTCCATACAGATATCGACTCCGCCGGACTCCATTTCGATGACGCGGGTGGCGTCCTCGGGGATGCCGCGGAAGATGATTTTGTCCACTTTCGGCGTTCCCTTGAAATACTTGTCGAACTTTTTGAGGACGACGCTGTCACCGGGACGCCAGCTCTCTAAAGTGAAGGGGCCCGTCCCCACCGGCATCTTGTTGTAGTCCTCGCCCGCCGCGTCCACTCCTTTTTTGTTGAGCATACAGAACTCGTAACGCCCCAGGTTCGCCAGCAAAGGGGCGTAAGGGGTTTTTGTCGTTATCTTGATCGTATACTTGTCCACGATCTCGACCTTATCGACCTCCCGCACATGAGTCACGCCCGGCGACGCCGTCTTGGGGTCGAAGAGGCGGTCGAAGGTGTACTTGACGTCTTCGGCCGTGAACTCTTCTCCGTTGTGAAAGAGAACGCCCTGGCGCAGTTTGAATATCCAGGTCAGGTCGTCGGGGTTCTCCCAGGACTCGGCGAGGTCGGGTTGGAAGATCATGTTCTCGTCCGGCTGAACCAGGCCGTTGTAGACCTGCCGAAGCAGCGTTCCCGTGTAGACGTCCGTGATTTTCTGCGGGTCGAATCCATTGCAGTCGGCTTGCTGGGCGATCCTCAAAACCTTCTCCGCGGCCCGTCCCGGCCCCGGGAAGAGCAAAACACCCATCAGCGCTAATGACAGTAAAAAAATCGTTACCCCTCGTCTCTCCATGTCCATGCTGACCACACACCTTCTTTTCCAAAATCGGCGCTCTCACAGGAAGCACCGTAAAACGCGAAAAACAAAGAACAATACCCAAAATACGCTTTGCCTGAAAAGTGTCATTCTTAGAACGCAAACGGTTTAAAGGACGACATAAAGGAGACTCCCTGTCTGCTTGACCAAGGCGCCGCTTATCTTCTGCCGCAGGTCATTCCACAGTTCAGGGCGCTTGACCCCGAATCGGTCGTCCGGTACCCCGACAACTCGCGGCGAATGGATTTATTTCATTTCGACGTCATTTCCAGGGCCTGTGGAATCGCTTCGAGAGCCGCACGGCGCCCAGCGCCAGGGCCAAGGACAAAAGACCGTTCCCGGCGTCGCAACCGCCGCCGCCCCCTTCGCCCGATCCGCCGCTCCCGCCGTCTTTGCCGGTGCGTTTAAAAAGCCACACGGAACCGGCCTCCGTCCCGTCCGCCACGCTGTCCGCCACCACCAGCCGCTTGTCGATCAGTTTGGGCTTGCCGTCGGCGGCAGACTGCACGTCCGCCAACAAAATCTCGAGGGTCAAGGTCAAACCATTGTTGCCGTTGCTCACGCTCAGCGCTCCGCTGGAGAAAGCCTGAGAAGCGGCAATCCCGTACTCGCCGTCGGCGTCCACTATGGGGGACATGCCCCCGGCCGCGTTTTCGAAAAGCAGTTTGAAGTGACCGAACAACTCCGTGACGCTGTCGACCTTCGTCACTTCGCGGTCCAAGACCGTGCTCACCTCGTCCCAGCTCAAGCCGTAGGTGAACTTCAGGGGCAGCAGGGAACCCTTCGGCGGAGAGCTCAGAGAGACCGAGATGGAGGGTTTGACCGAGGCCCAGTTGTCGGCCGAGGCGCTGTTTTTCGAGGAGAAGCGGATGGCGTTCGCGTCGAGAAACTCCGACACCTGCGACGCGGACACGCCGTAGGCGTTCTTGAAGCCGTCCGCGAAAGAAGCTCCTTCGACCTCCAACGGGTCGGAGTCCACAAAGTGGAGCTGCTCCGCGTACTGTTCCATTTCTCTGTTGAAGAGCCCCAGTTTTTTCCACACGTCGGCGTGGACGTTGGTGTAGCTCCATTCCTCGGAAACGTTCAGGTCGGCGGAATCGGAGACGTGCTGGTTGTCGGCGTCCAGCCTTTCGGTGGTGACGCTGATCGTGGTTTTCCCCTGGGACAGCGAGACCAGGTTTCCGTACTGGTCGATGGCCGCGACACTGGGGTTGCTGCTGCTCCAGACGACGGCCTCGGCGCTGGAGGAAGAGCCGTTTCGGTAGTAGACCAAAGCCGTCAGGCTGCAGGTCTGCCCGATCTTGGTCATGGTGTTGGGGATGCCGCTCATTCTCACGTAGGAGATGACACCGCTGGAGGGCGGGATAGGCGGAACCGTCCCGTCGCCGCGCTCGAAGGCCCCCACGTCGCTGTCGCCTCCCACCGGGACAGGGCGTTGCACACCGCGCTCGTCGATGTGAGGGGTACCTGCAAAATAGCTGCTGAACGAACCCGAAATCCTATCTCCGGGTATGCAGTCTAGGGCGGGGTTGATCGCCAACACCGTCGTCTGGGCCGTCTCCAAGGTCTTCAGAGTCTGAGTCTCGCGCAGAGAGGAACCCGTCACTATGGCGGAACCACCGGCCGGGATGTTGTCGGCAAGCTGATTGGAGCCGAAGAGCAACGCCCGCGTGTATTGAGCCCCGTATTTGTCGGTGCCGTTTTTCCCGTTTTCTCCCTCCACGCCAATGTCCGCCGCCCAGTCCACGTCTCCGGCCGGCCCTCCGGCTCCCGCCGCCCCATAGTTGCCTATAATGTTGTAGCCTTTGGAGAAGATTCTCGCCCCCACGCTGCCTCGGAAAACATCCTTTCCATAGGTGGCGGTGTTCCCCACAAAAGCCGAGGCCACGAAATTCACGGTTGTCGCCGCGGTATAGACTGCGCCTCCCTGTCCTCCGCCGGCCAAGTTATCCGTGAAGGTGCAGTAAAAGACGACAGACTCCTGCGTTATGCTGCTGTCGAAGAAAAGCGCGCCCCCCTTGCCGTTGCCGGCCTCGTTTCCTACAAAAGTACAGTTGACGAACTGGGAGACCGGAGCGCTGGTAAATACGGCTCCGCCTTCGGCGTCATTGCTCCGGTCGAAATAGTTGCCCGTGAACGTACAACGACTGAACAAGACTCTTGCCCCTTGATGGGACACAGCTCCGCCACGAGTACCCGCAGAGTAGTTTTTGTTGAAAATGGAGGTTCGGAAAAGTGTGACATGCCTGTTGCCGGTAACGTAAATGGCGCCTCCGTCCACTTTCGATAGGTTCGAATCGAAAAGGCAGTCGTCGAACTCGCTCTCCACGTCCCCCGGTCCGAGGTAGACCGCCCCCGCGTAACCATTGAAAGCGTTATTCGAACGGAATGTCGTTTGCCTCGCTGTGACGTACTCCGCGAAGGCCGCCCCTCCAGATTTTCCCGCAATGTTGCGTTCGAACGCGCAGTTTGTAAACGTGTTTTCTCCCTCACTGTAGGTCGCGCCTCCGGTTCCTTCCGTTGTCTCGTTGTCTGCGAGAATGACGTTCGTCAACGTGATGTTCCCCGCACTGAACAGAGCGCCGCCGTTGTTCCGCGCCGTCTGCCTTTCGA
>JAISWV010000443.1 GCA_031270755.1 Synergistaceae bacterium | reverse complement strand
TCTTAGTTCAGCTCCCTCTGCCGAAAGGACTTGACGCGGATGCCGTGATAACGGCGATCGATCCCCGCAAAGACGTGGACGGGTTTCACGTCGTCAACGTGGGGAAGCTCTGGATCGGCGAAGACGCGGTGATGCCCTGTACACCCAAGGGAATCATGGCTCTTCTGGACTCGACGGGAGAAAAGCTCGAGGGCAAGGAGGCGGTGGTGGTGGGACGCAGCAACATCGTGGGGAAGCCGATATCGGCCATGTTGCTGTCCCGCGATTGCACCGTAACCATGTGCCACAGCAGGACAAAAGACCTGCCGTCGGTGGTGCGGCGCGCCGATATCGTCGTCGCGGCGGTAGGCAAGCCGAACTTCGTGACCGGCGACATGATAAAACAAGGCGCGATAGTGATCGACGTAGGCATCAACCGGCTCGGCGGACGTTTGGTGGGAGACGTGGATTTCGCTTCCGCGTCCCGGGCGGCCTCGTGGATCACGCCGGTTCCCGGCGGCGTCGGTCCCATGACCATCGTCATGCTGATGAAAAATACGCTCCAATTGTCCGGAGTGTTGTCGTAACACAAAAAATACCCGAGGAGGAACATCAGTTGGCATTTTTAAGCGACATCGAAATAGCGCAAAGATCAGAGATGGAGCCGATAACGAAAATAGCCGCCAAGTTGGGCATCGAAGAGGACGACCTCGACCTTTACGGCAAATACAAGACCAAAGTATCCCTGGGCCTGTGGGAAAGAATCAAGGACAGGCCCGACGGAAAGCTGATCCTTGTGACCGCCATCACCCCGACCCCCGCCGGCGAGGGAAAAACCACGACGTCGGTGGGACTCGCCCAGGCTCTGGCCCTGAAGGGTAAAAAAACGTGCCTAGCTCTGAGAGAGCCTTCCCTGGGGCCGGTCTTCGGCATCAAAGGAGGCGCGGCCGGCGGCGGTTACAGTCAGGTCGTGCCCATGGAGGATATCAATATCCATTTCACCGGGGATTTCCACGCGGTCACCTCGGCTCACAACTTGCTTGCGGCAATGATGGACAACTCCATCCAGCAGGGCAACCCGCTGGGTATCGACCCACGCCAGATCGTCTTCAAGCGCGTCCTCGACATGAACGACAGGGCCCTCCGCAAAATCGTGATCGGCCTGGGCGGCAGGACCGAGGGCGTTCCCCGGGAGGACGGCTTCGATATCACGGTGGCCTCGGAGATCATGGCGATCCTCTGCCTCTCCGCCGATATAGAGGACTTGAAGCGCCGCCTCTCCGAGATCATCGTGGCCTATACGTACGACGGCTCGCCGGTGAAGGCTCGGGACCTGGAGGCCCAGGGGGCGATGGCCATGTTGCTGAAGGACGCGATCAAGCCCAACTTGGTTCAGACCCTGGAACACGTTCCGGCGTTCGTCCACGGCGGCCCTTTCGCCAACATAGCTCACGGCTGCAACAGCGTGATGGCGACGAGGTACGGGCTCAAGCTGGCCGACTATTTCATAACCGAGGCCGGTTTTGCCGCAGACTTGGGGGCGGAGAAGTTTCTGGACATCAAATGCCGCTTGGCCGGGCTCCATCCAAGCGTGGTGGTGATCGTCGCGACCATACGCGCGCTGAAAATGCACGGCGGCCTCAAAAAAGAGGAGCTTGGCAAGGTGGACATGGCGGCGCTTCAGGCCGGAATTCCGAATCTGGAGAAGCACGTCGAGAACATGATTTCGTTCGGCCTTCCGGTGGTGGTCGCGCTCAACGTCTTCCCCACCGACACGGAGGAGGAGCTTGCGTTCATACGCGAAAAATGCGCCACCCTGGGCGTTCCCGTCGTAAAGTCGGATATCTGGGCGAACGGCGGCAAGGGAGGCCTGGAGATGGCGGACGCGGTGATCGAGGCCTGCGGCAAGCCCAACACGTTTCACTTTCAGTATGAGATATCCCTGTCACCCACCGAAAAGATAGAGACGATAGCGAAAAAAATCTACGGAGCCGCAGAGGTCGTCTACACGGACAAGGCCAAGAAGGACCTGAAGCGCATCCACGATCTGGGGTACGACGGTCTGCTGATTTGCATGGCGAAGACCCAAGCGTCCATCTCCGACGATCCGGACAAAAAGGGACGTCCAGACGGGTTCACCCTGACGGTCCGTGAGGTGAGGCTCTCCGCCGGCGCCGGGTTCATCATCCCCATAACGGGAACGATCATGACGATGCCCGGGCTGCCGAAACGGCCGGCGGCATGCTCCATCGACGTCGACGCCAACGGAAAGGTCACGGGCCTCTTTTAGAAAAAATTGATTGGAGTTCAGGGGGGCGCAGCGCGGGTAACCGTTCAGCCCCTCCTATATTGCCTTGAGCGTCAAATCATGCTAAACTTCTAAATTATGGAGAATAAATTTTCTTTTGCAGACTACAAAGACTTCTCAGAGGAAGATCTAAAAAAGTTGCCCTTGGATGATTTGGCAAGGTTAACTTATCGTTTGTTGCAAGGTAATCGTTCAAACCCCGAGTGTGATATTCCGTCAAAACAATTACTTAATACAGGGGGCTCGGGGGGCCAGTGAGCCTCCCTTTGGACGAACGAGCTCCTGTCCCATAACTTGTCCTTGGGGACAAGCTTCCTACCCCGTTTGCATCGACTACAAACCGCAGCGTTCCAACAGCGCGAAATCCGTCAAAACATCTTCAATCGGGCCGGCAAACACGGAAAACAGTGTCTTCAACATGATGGAATAAACGAGACCATTTCGTCACTGATGGGAATTCCCTCCAAGGTAAAGGCCGTGCCTCTCATCCATATCAAATTACTTATACCGCCCATTAGAGCAAAAGGCAGAGCAACGATGAGCCTCTTCACAAGCGGCCGATATGGAATTCTGAACAATGGCATTATCAACTCCGGATAAAAGAAAAACGGCACAAGCCCGCTCACGTTCCGCTGAGGCATTTGTCCCAATTTCTTCATGAGTTACCCGTACAGTCATATGGGGAAAGTTTATTTTTGTGCTATTTTTTTTTATTTTTGTGCTACTATAGATCCGATGCAAATTCTTGTGGATCGAGGAAAAACTGAAGTGAATATTGGAGCAGAGTCGGAGAAAGTTTCCAAGGATGCCGATATGGAAAAACGTTTCATCGGTTTTTTTTATTCTGCTGTTACGTATTTTGGGAAAAAGCTGCTAATTTTCCTTTTTATGCTGTTTCTTCTCTCAACGATCGTGTTTTATGTATCGCGACTTACGCCCGGCGATCCTCTGGAAGCCTTTTATGGCGGAGCTACGCAGTCGATGACCTCCGAAGAACTGGACGCGGCTCGCGCCCGACTGGGGCTGGAGGGTTCGATCACCCACCAGTACGCTAAATGGATCAACAATGTCCTCCGTGGTGATTTCGGTATGTCGCTGCGCCATAAGCGGCCGGTTCTGGCTGTCGTGCGTCCGCTTATCGGAAATACCCTCATTCTGGGAGGCACGGCGTATATCTTGGTGTTCTTGCTGGCGACAGGACTCGCGCTTTTCTGCGCGCGGTTCGAAGATTCTTTTTTGGATTGGGTTATTTGCAAAGTTGGGACTGCGGCTTACTATATTCCGGCGTTTTGGCTGGGAACCGTTCTGGTATTGCTGTTCAGCGTCAACCTTAAGCTGCTGCCTTCCAGCGGTGCCTATGATATCGGAAAATCGGGAGACATTTCAAACCGCATACGCCATATGATTCTCCCTCTTACCGTCATGGTGGCGAGCCATTTGTGGTATTACGCTTACATGATTCGCAATAAACTTCTGGATGAAGTCCGGCGGGACTATGTCTTGCTGGCGCGTTCCAAGGGTCTTGGCAGGACAAGAATACTTTTTGTTCATTGCCTGCGTAATGTTTTCCCCACGATAGTGAACATTATGGCGATATCCATTCCTCATGTTCTCAGTGGAACATATATAGCGGAGTCAGTGTTCAACTATCCGGGCATCGGGTCGCTTGCGGTTTCCAGCGCCAAATATCACGACTACAACCTGCTGATGCTCATGGTGCTGATAACGGGAGTTCTCGTCATCGTCAGCAGCTTGGTGGGACAGATGATCAACGAAAGAATCGATCCGAGAATGAAAGCGCGAACGGAGACAGATTGAAGTGGCACTCAATATGGATATGGGGAAGACACAGGATAACGATTTCACTCTTGTCGGAAGGAAGTACATGACTCACGAGATCGAGGTGAAACGCCCCGGG
>JAISWV010000417.1 GCA_031270755.1 Synergistaceae bacterium | reverse complement strand
TTCTGGTCGAACTTCATGGCTTTGACGCGGGTTTGGAAGACGTTGGGCGGGAAGAAAGCCCACTGCTCTCCTCCGTTGTCGTAGTCGATAGCGTGAAGGACGCCCCGGTTGGTCTGGATGTAGATGCGGGGTGCGCGGTTATGTACGATCGAACTCTCTGGAAACACCTGGATATCGGGCGATTTCACGATTTGCAGGTTGGAGTGCTCCGAGTCCCCCAAAATCTGTATGTTGTTGTATCGGATCAGCCAGTTCTTGAATTCGGGGATATGGTTGGTTACCTCCGTCAGGGCCGTTATGTTGGAGTCGTTGATTGCATTGACGAGCACAGGACTCGTTCCAGGATTATCTTTGAGATAGGGAGTCGTGTAAACGCGCGAGGCTCGGGTCCCCAGGGTGGGGACCAGCTTGTCGGTGTTGAGCTCCCACTCCTTCGTCATGATTATCGTCTTCTTTACCTTCCCCTCCAGATCCACATCCTCCGACTCCGTCACCAGGTATTTCGTGAGCCAGGCATCCCATTGATTATAATCGTTGACTTTATAGGTTGCGGAAAAGACGAAGTTCCCCGCATCATCGTCCCCTTGAGGGACCACGCTGGGCGATCCGGCGGCGAAAGTCCCCGAAGTGATGCGGGTCAAAATGGCGTTCAGGCTCGCCACCAATTGGCTAACGTCGGTTGCAAAGTAGGCCGATGCGCTGGGATTGCTCTCGAACCCCGGGCCGTGTCCGTCTTTGTCCGTGGTCAGGTTATTCGGTATCGGGTCTCCGGCTTTGGCCGCGTCGTGCAGGGTAGTCCTCAAATTGCTGACCAGCGTGTCGGTGGTGTCGGGGTCCACCATGCCCACCACCATAGTCCGGATGCCGGAATCCATGTCGTGGGTTTTTTGCACCCACTTGGTGCCGTTCCAGTAGCGCCCCCTCATCTCCCGGGAGTTTTTGAAGAGCATGGTCACGGCATCCGCCGCCGAGTCTCCGCTGTCGCTGTCGTTGGCCGCCGTGACCACGATGAGCCAGTTGGACTGGCACCCACCCAGGACGGGGAAATATCCTACGGTGTCGGGGGTGGTGTTGGAAGGAGGCGTGGAAACGGTGTCGTTAAAATCCAAAGTTGTGGCTGGGGAGAAAAAGTCGATGACGCTGCCTACCGCCTGCCCCGCCCGTATGGTCTTCGCTCCGGGCAGCAAGTCCGCCGAGACGGGATAATTCGTCATGGGAATATGTACGTTGCTGCCCCCGTAGAAGATCCTTCCTTGAGCGTACCCGTTACCGGTGAGTTCCGGCGCGTATCGCACGATGGAGTCGCCTGCCGTATCCGTACGGCTCCCCATGATGTGCCGCGAATAGATGGAAGTCGCTAGAGGGGTTTTACCGTCCGCGTAGAGCTCTCGATTCGTAAAGACGCCTACGGTCCCGCCTCCGTCTCCATTTCCTTCCTCCACGCCGTCAAGGTACTCTTGTATCCTCGCCAGGTTCAGTGTCGGGAAATAGCTGAGGGTCCCGTCATTGGCTGTCGTCTGCTTGTAAATGTAGTCGAAGGGGACCACCAGGTTTGCGCGGTTGACCTGAGCCCATTGTGGAGTGCTATGCGCTAAGCCGTAATTAACCCGATCAATGCCGACGTAGGCCCTCGTGCCAGAATCATCCGTCCCGATGCCGACGAAATTGGGAGCGAGCACCTCGTTGCCGGTCCATCCGCCCTCGGGGTCGGCGTAATAATAATCCGCCCTATAGTTGTTGTTAGGATAATTTTCTTCTCGATAAGTAGTAGCCATTCCCACGCGCATTCCGGCGAAGGTCTCGGCGTTCTCTGAGCCAAAGATACGCCATAGGGCCAGCTTCATTTGATATATGCGGCTGTCGTTGGGCACCAAGTATTGGTTGGCCAGCGCAGTGGACACCGTTTGCCCCGCCCTAGGATGTCCCGGCAGGTAATCGCCGATCTCTTCGGGCATAACAGGATTTGGAGGAGTTCCCACTCCGTTCCAGTCGGCCCACGTTCTGTTCTTGAAAGTCAAAAAGTAGGGTTTGTCGGGGTAAGGGGAATAGTAACTATATGGGTCGCCGATTATGTTGTTGCTTGCGTCCACGTCACGGCCGTACCGGGAAAAAAGGGAGGCGGCGTCGCCTTGTTCTGTTCCGTTGAGGCTGAAAGGGCGTCCTCCACCTCCGTAAGTAGCCCCCGCTTTGACCAAATTTTCCCTTACCGAAACAGCTCTCCCGTCGCTGGTATCCGGCAGGATACCCGTGGGGGTGAAGGTCATAGAAGACCCCGTGTCCAGCAAGAAAAGGATGTTGGGAGGCACTCCCGTCATGATCGTATCTTCCACCGGGTAAGCGTCCTTTGGAATAGGGCGGTACAACAGCGATGCTCCTTCCGTCTCCCCCGTCAGGCAGAAAACGGAAAACAGTAAAAGTCCCCAAATAAGAGTTTTTCTCACGCTAAAACCTCCTTTGTGTCTTTTCGTAATCTTTATTGAAGAACTTGGAAAAACGCTTCCTCTGTTACGCGAGCGAGTTTATCCCCCTCGAAAATTCTGGTGCGTATTGGATAAGCGCCGAAACGGGCCAGGTCGAGTTCTTTTCCTTTCATATCGTCCAGCGGGGTACCCGTTTTAGGATCTCCGTCCACCATTCCCTCGTTTCCCATACCGCTGCTCTTTCCCTTCTGCTTGCTGTTGAGGCTGAGGGCGGGGGGCAGGTTTTGCATCTCCGCCGGATTGGTCACAATACTCGAAATCTGCGTCGCGTCGTAGGTGAGGTCGAATACCTGCAGGACCACCCTCCGGCCGCCTTCCATCCTGTCGTCGGACACCAGCGAGTTCAAAGCGGGGTCCAACGGAGGAGCATCGAACTTGATTTGCAATTCGTTCGCGGAGTGGATCTCGGGCCTCTTGGGATTCTTTGCCTGCCAGGCGATAGTTTGACCCGGGTTGGGAAGTTCCGTGTACTGTATTGAACCTATTCTCGGATGTATAGCCGTTCCGATCCTCTGCATTTCACTGAGAATGACGCCTTTGGCCTTTTCGGCATAGCCAGCCACCAGCATTTGGTCCCCGTAAACCACGCTTCTTTCCGTGGTCCCCTTCAGGGCCATGGACGTAAACTCGTAAATCGCGACGACCAAAATGCTCCCCACCAGCATAACCACCAGCGCCAACTGCAGGGCGAATCCCCTCCGGCGCGAAAAAAACACGTTCTCCGTACCTTTTATCCTCTGGCCGATACCCTTTGCCATCACGCAAATTCCCTTCAAACCCAAATCGAGCGCCTCCAATATTCTGTCCTTCATGTCAATTTCTTATCCTCCACGTCATCATGCTGGTCACAACACGGTACCTCAAATCCGCAGACGCTATTGCGGCCCCCGGATAATTGGGCCAAATCAATGGAGGGCTCGTTTTTTTCCCCACGGGTATAGGGTCGTTTCCCCGAGCTGCAATGTACATCGTCAAAAGGCGCCGCTCCGCGTCAAAAGTGAAATACAGCCCTACGATCCCCTGAGCCATCTCGACCCTCACGCGGTTCGAAGCGTTCTCGTATCCCGTGTCGAAGAATTCTTGAATCAAAACGCCGTTCTCCACGTAAAGGCGGCAGGCTTGCACCAGATGCACTTCTTCGTAGTTGGCGAAAACTCTGGTAAACATGTCATCGGACAGCAGCTCTGCTCCCGGAGCCATTTCTGTCATGAGCGTGTCGTTTTCAGTGCTCCCGTTCCCCCTGTTGTCGCCGGCGTTGTTCCAGCAGCTGACCCAAAAGGGCACCCGCAGCGTGGGGAACGTGATCCAACGGCGCGTGGAGGCCAGAGAATCATTTGCGGTGTTGTTCATGGAAAGCCCGATTGGCCGTCCGTCATAGGGGGACCGGAATTGCTCCAAACGGGTTATGTCGCCGGCGTCGTTCAGCAGAGAAAACCTGATTTGCGTCCCGCTCTTGACATCACTGTCTAAGAGTGCCACTGAAACTGGAGCTAAGTCTTTGTCGTAGTCTGGGCCAGGGGTTCTATTGACCGCCCTTCTAATATGTACTCCCGTGGGAATGGACCACGCGTAGTACAGCACAGGACCGCCGTAAATTTTTCTCCCGTCGAGTAAAGTTATATTTTCCTCCGGTTGTACGAAGGCGGTTTTGTCCAAAGAGAGAGTGTTGGCCAGTGTGATGGGTCCCCCCCAGTTTTCATTGTAAGCCCCCATTATCCCCATAACGGGAGGGGTCGCGGGGTCGTGAAAAGCGCTGGCGAAAGAGCCCACGCCCATTTTGTTGTTGGGCATACCCAAGCCCGCGTTGGTGATTTGCCCGCCCAGGCGGTAAAGAGTCTGCTCGATTTCCTGGTGGGCGACGGTGTAGTCCTCCGTCTGGGAGAAGAGGGCCATGACCATCCATAACGTTTGTACGATTACAACTCCTACGATGCTGACGATGAGCAGCCCTATGAGTATTTCCACGAAGGAAAACCCTCGCGCGGACCTTTTTTTCACGGCTTTCCGATCTATATGCATATTCACGATCCTACCCTTCATGAGCCGTCACAAGGTCAGCTGTCAATAACGTCATCTGCCGTGTTTTCGGAAAAGCTGTTGATGGGTCTTCTCAGAGTGTAGTTCGCTTTCTTCGATGCCGTCTGAGAGATCGTCATCGTGACTTCACGCGCTCCATTGACCGCAGGGGCAGAGGTTGCGGTGAAGGTGTATCCTCCGAGCCTGTTGCCGCTTCCTCCAAGCGAGGCGATCAAAGCCGTGAACGCGGCGTTGAAGTTCGAATCCAGCACGGCGGGGGGAACCGACTCCAAAGCCTCGAACACGCTGGAGGCCACGGTACGCATCCCCAACGACGCTCTGTTGAAGTTTCCGAGGTCAGAAGCCCAAAAAAGAGTAGAGGTGATCGCTCCCAGAGCAAGCCCCAAAATCAACAGCAAAATAAGACAATCAATAAGCGAGAACCCGCCTCGCGTATTTGCGCTTCTTTTGCGTATGCTCCACGTCATCCTTCGTCGCGTTGCTTTCATCCAGTTCCCTCCTGTTTCGCAATTTTTCATGACAGTAAGCCGAGAGTCGAGATTCACACAAACAACATCTTCAGGCCCATAACACATAAGCTTATATTCCTGAAAGGTACTCTAAATAGAAATTTTTGTCAAGAATCCAAAATATCTATGTTGTTCTCCTTTATGCCGTGATCCGAAAAACATGATTTGAAATCTCATATGGCATCTTTAAAAAAACGATGGCATAATACAAGTTGCATGAAAATAAAAAAACGACAATTGCGTTCGTGGCGTTTTCACTTTCATGGTGCGGCGCGGGCCGCTTCATCAATACGAGTATACGAGGTGACGAGTCGTGAAGATATCGACAAAGGGGCGGTATGCCCTGCGAATGTTGTTGGATTTGGCTGAACATGGAAACGACGATTTTGTCGCGTTGAAAGACGTGGCGGAAAGGCAAGGTATTTCCAAGAATTACCTGGAACAGATCATAACGCTCTTGAAAAACGCCGACGTCCTGAAGACGGCCCGAGGGTTCCAGGGAGGTTACAAACTGTCCAAGTCCCCCGAGCTCTATACCGTCGGCGGCATTCTGCGCCTCACCGAGGGCAGTTTGCTTCCCGTGGCGTGCCTGGAGGACGATGTCAACACGTGCAGCCGCAGCGACTACTGTATGACCTTGGGGGTCTGGCGCGGACTGGGACAGGTCATAGCGGATTATCTGGACAACATCACACTGCAGGACATTCTCGACGATCATCACAAACACAACGACGGCGGCCAATATTATATTTGAGACAGCCGCTGCGTTTCGTTGCCGGGTTTTGCCGCAAATACTTAGCATAATTTCAGTGTTTTCATTTAAAATCTAACTGAAATGGTGAAAAAGTATTTCGACATATCGACAAGAAGGCGGTGGAATCATGCTTTGGAATAAAAGCTTGGAGACGGGTATCCCGGCAATCGACACGCAGCATAAAGAACTTTTCAGGCAAGTCGACATTTTGTTCGATAAAAACAATAAAGACCGCGTGCCCCGGACGCTGAAGTTTTTGGGCGAGTACGTGGTAAAGCATTTTAACGACGAGCAGCTTCTGCAGGCCAAATCGCGATACCCCAAAGCGCTGTCGCACAAGAAGATGCACTCCGATTTCGTGGTCGCCTTCACAAAAATGAAGCAAGAGTACGACAACGGCAACGGCTCTTTGATAATTCTGCTCAAGATCAACCGCGCCGTTTCTGATTGGCTCAAGAACCACATTATGATCCACGACAAAGAATTTGCCACCTATTACAAGAACTTGCAGAAACAGAAAACTGAGGATGTACCGATAGGGGGGTCACGAACTGCGCAGCGGTCGAGCGCGCCCTGAGCTTCAAGTTGGGAGGAATCTAACGTGCCGGAATACAAATATTTCGAGGACTTCGAAATCGGCGAAAAACATCTGAGCTCGGGGCGGACCATGACGGATGCCGACATCCGGCTCTTTATCGGCTGCTCGGACAACACTCACCCGCTTCACGTGGACGCGGAATACTGCAAAAATTTTCCGGCCGTCGGCCGCCCCGTCGTGCAGGGAGTTCTGACCCTGGGCGTGGCGGACGGCTTTATGGCCAAGGAGGTCTTGCCGACAAAGGTGTCGATGATCCACTACGGACATGAAAAGGTCCGTTATGTCAAACCGGTGTACCCGGGTGACACCGTTCACTGCGAGTTCCAGGTCGCGGAGAAAGTCGTCAAAAACGACGAGTTCGGAATCGTGCGGTGGGACGTCACCGTCAAGAACCAAAAGGACGAGGTCGTGCTGTTCTACGTGGACAAGCAGTACATCTCCCGAAAGCCGCGCGATACCGAGCCGCAGCGACGGCCTTGACAGAGAACGCCGATTTTTTTCTTCTTTCTCCTTCATCTTCTTTCGCCGCGCTTGCCGCTGTTTCGGAGAAACTGATACAATAAGCGGACGTTATCGACTGATGGAGGTCTTTTTCGATGCCTGTCAACGCCTATGAAGTTTTGCAAGAGCGCGGTTTCGTGGAATGGTGCAGTCAGCCCGAGAAGCTGCAGGAGGTTTTCCAGAATGAAATGACGACGGCCTACGTGGGATTCGACCCCACGGCGGAGAGTCTGCATGTGGGGCATCTCATTCCCATTATGGCCCTGGGTTGGATTCAGCGCAGCGGACACCGCCCTATAGCCTTGGCGGGCGGCGGTACCGGCCTCATCGGAGACCCCTCGGGGAAAAGCAAAGAACGCAACCTCATCACCATCGAAGAAGTCCGGGGCAACGTCGAGGGCGTTCGGCCTCAGCTGGCCCACTTTCTGGACTTCGACTGCGGAGAAAACTCCGCGCTGCTGGTCAACAACTACGACTGGCTGTCCACGTTTTCCTTTATCGACGTTTTGCGGGACGTGGGCAAGCATTTCTCGGTCAACAACCTCATCGCCCGCGAGTACGTCAAGAGCCGCCTGAACGACCCCGACAAGAGCATTTCCTACACGGAGTTTTCCTACGTGCTGCTGCAGTCCATGGACTTCAGGCACCTTTACGAGACCTACGGCTGCCGCCTCCAAATGGGCGGCAACGACCAGCAGGGCAACTTGGTGGCGGGGGCCGACTACGTCCGAAAAACGACGGGGGGCGAGGTCTTCGGACTGACCCAGCCCCTGCTTTTGACGTCGTCGGGAACCAAGTTCGGAAAGACCGAGGAGGGCGCGGTGTGGCTCGACGGAAGGAGAACCAGCCCTTACAAGTTTTACCAGTTTTGGATCAACGCCGACGACAAGGACGTGGAGCGCCTTTTGAGGCTTTTCACCTTTTTGCCCCTGGAGGAGATCGCGTCCGTCATGTCCCGGCACGAAAAAGAGCCCGGCGCCCGAGCGGCCCAGCGCTGCCTGGCCTTCGAGGCCACGAAGCTCGTCCACGGGGAGCCCGCGGTTCGAAGCGTGGTCACGGCCAGCAACGTCCTCTTCGGGTCCGGGGCGGCCTCCGAGATCGAAGAAGAGACTTTCGCCATACTCAAAGACGAAATGCCCTTCACGGCTCTGTCTCTGCCCTTGCCGGCGACGGTGGTGGACGTTTTGGTCTCCTGCGGCGCGTGCGAAAGCAAGGGCGAGGCCAGGCGCATCATCAAACAGGGCGGCGTCTCGCTGAACGAGCGCCGGGTGGGAGACGAGGGAAGCACCCTGTCCCGGGAAGCCCTCTTGCACGGCAAATACGCCTTTCTGCGCTTGGGCAAAAAAAGATTCCACCTCGCCGCCTTCGAGTAAAGCGACAGGCAAAAAAGCAAAAGGGCAAAATGATGGGGTCCAAAATAGATTGCGTCTGGTACGTTTCCGCTTTTCGCCGCCCCTGGGAGGCCGCCGTGATCGACAGCTTGGCGGCGGCTTTGAAAGCGAAAAAAGGAGAGCTGAAAACGCCGCAAGTCTACGTGGCAGGGGGGACGGCGAATTTTCGCATCGACGGGATTCTCTCGTGGAACTCCCTCACTTTTTTCGAACGGGCGGCCGCGGTGCTTTTCAAGGGCAGCCTCTGGCACCTGTGGGGCGACCCCCCTTTCTGGTGGGGATGGATACGGCTTCGCGCCCGAACGGTACATACCGTTTTGGACAACTCACCGAAATGGAGGGGACATCCGACACGCTTTTTTGCGGAACAGGCTCGTCAAGGCGAAAGTTTGATCGCTCCCACCTTTGACGCCAAAATCGACTGGACGGACGGCAAAAGCAAAGGAGACGACGAAGAAGGAAAAGTAGAAAAAAAACCTTCGACGCTGCTTTTGGCGGCTCCCCTCGATAAAAACCTGGCGGAGGCCCTGGATTCCGGTATTGACGGCATTCCTGTCAGAACGTCGGAGGTGGGTGCGTCGGAAACGGAGACCTCTTTGAAAAGAGGCCAT
The DNA here is from genome assembly GCA_031270755.1 of Synergistaceae bacterium. Classification (GTDB taxonomy): domain Bacteria; phylum Synergistota; class Synergistia; order Synergistales; family Aminobacteriaceae; genus JAISLU01. The sequence goes on along the minus strand of JAISWV010000417.1, from coordinate 6,008 downwards.
GCGCTTTTCACGGACGACAGCCCCTCGAACGTGCTTCTGGCCGCATACCTGACGATGCGGGGAGTGCCTGTGGTGGGCTGCGACGCACCGCTGTTGCAGGCCGTTTTGGGGGCGGGGGGCTATGTGGCCGTGCCTCGCGGCGGCGATAGGTCGAGCTGGACGAAGGCCCTGGGCGACGTGATGTCCGAGGCGGGACGTTCGGCGTCGGCCGGCGCCCGGCATTTTCTGAAGAAGAACTACGCGGCTTCCGACGCCGTGGAATCCCTCGAAAAGCTTTATCGATCGGCGACGAGCCGCGGGGCCGCCAAGGGAAAATCTTGAAGCCGGCGGCCTGGGCCATCGAAGGGTTATGCGCCGCGTCCAAAGGGCGCGCTCCTTGCGTCGCTTTTTTGCTGGGGGCGCTTTTGAAAATCGCCGCTCCCAGGGGTAAAAGGATCCTCTCGAACTTGTCCCTGGTTTACCCCGAGAGCACGCAAGCGTGGCGCGAGGCTCTGCGCCGCCGCCTTTACGAGCATCTGGGCTGGATGGTAACGGAAATTTTGGCCCTGCAGCACGACCCTCACCAGGTGTTCGACTGGATCGAAGAGGTGGACGGCGGGCACTTTATCGAAAAACCTTTGGCCGAGGGGAAGGGAGTGCTCTTTTTGAGCGGACACTACGGCAACTGGGAGCTTCTGGCCGCTTGGTACGCCCAATACCTCTCGAAAAAGGGATTTCGCAGCTTCTACATCGTCTCCCAGAGCACGAAAGACAAAGACATCGCCCGCTTGATCGCCAAGTATCGCCAAAACGCAGGCATAAAGCTCCTGCCCAAGACAACTTCCACGCTGGAGATGGTGAAGCTTCTGAAGTCGGGCGCCCACGTCGCGGCCTTGGCGGACATCTCCTGGAGAGGAGGGGTCGTCTTGCCTTTTATGGGGCATCCCTGCGCCCACACCACGGGCCCCGCCGTCCTGGGAACGCTGGCATCGGTGCCGGTAGTCCCCGTGGCGATCTACCGAAAGGGACCTTTCCGCCACAGGGTGGCGTTTTCCCCCCCTCTCCCCGTCCCGGGAGAAAAAAACCGCCGCCTCAAGGTGGAGCTTTTGACGAGGGAGGTCGGCGAAGCTCTGGAAAAGATGATCGCCCCCCAGCCTGAACTGTGGTTCTGGCTGCACAACAGGTGGAAGTAGATAAGGAAGTAGAGGTATTGGTGTATTAAGTTCAGGATAGAGTCAATCGGTTTAAAAAGCGTTATGTTTGTTTGAAAACCAGCTTTCAGCTATTCTAACTTTAATAAGCGGCGAACCGGTAAGGAAGGAGCCGCGTGAGTCGCTGAGTTTCTTCGTCAGGCTTTTTATTTCGATCTTAAAGGAGAGGCGTTTTGCAGCCCCAGGGTTTGTCGAGCACCAACTGGACTCTTATCGTTTCGATCATTGCAGGAAGCGCGGTTCTCGCTTACCTGGGAGACGTGCTCGGCTCCAAGTACGGAAAGCAGAGAATATCCCTTTTCGGCCTCCGCCCCAAATACACCAGCCGCTTGATCACGGCCCTTACCGGCATCTTCATATCCGTGACCGTCTTGACTGTGATGTCCTTTTTTTCCGAAAACGTGCGCGCCGCGCTCTTCACGCTGAAGTCCCTCCAGCAGGGCCTGGCGCGGAGCCGCGAACAGCTGGCGGGACAGCAGGCGCTTTTGCAGACGACGACCTTGAGCCTGGACATGGCGCGTTTCGACCTGGAAACGCTGCGCAACGACCGGGACCTCCTCTTCAGCGAAAAAAACGACCTGGAGGCGTCGGTTGCCTCCCTCAGAGAGGACGTGGAGGAGATGCGCCGGGAGCTAGAGGTGATGCGCCTGGGGACCATCACGGTCCAGGCGAACTCCCTTTTGGCGCAAGGGCACATCCCGCCCGGTACATCGCCGGAGCGGGTCCGGGAGATGTTGGACGCCCTCGAAGGAGAGGTCCGGGCCGCGGTCGCCGAGCGGCGCTCCGAAAGGCGCTATGTGACCTCGGACGACGTGAAACTGTTCTTCGCGCCGGCGGAGAAGTCGGACGTCGTGAACCAAATCTCGAACTTTCCCGAACGGCAGTTCGTTCGCGTTCTCGCGGCCGAAAACATCGCGATGGACGAGGAGGTCAAGATCCACTTCGAAACCGGCAGAAGTTTCCTTTTGTACGACGAGGGAGAGGTCCTCTACCGCAGGCTTGTGGAGCCCGGAAGGCGGGAATTCAACGCGGAAGACGTGCTGCACGGCTTTTTGCGCGAACTGAAGAACCAGGCAATCAAGAACGGCGTTCTGCCGGACCCCGCGACGAACAGCGTAGGCTCTCTGGAGGGCGAAGACTTTTTCGAGGTGGTCGAAAAGCTGAAAGGTATCGGCATCCCCACGATTATCAACGCTGTAGCCTTGCAAGACATCTATACGGAGGGCCCCGTAAGGATCGAGATAGTACTGGAGTAGACTGAGCAGGCAATCGATAGGGGCGCGCATTGCGCGTCCGTGGTCATCTTGATAAATGTTCGAGGTCTGAGTATAAATAGAATTGGATCGATACCGAACGTTGCAATCGGATTGGGAGTGATGGCGTGGAAGGCAATTACTTGTTTTACGACAGCAAGTTGGCGGTAACCGCTGCGGAACTGCAGGACCTGTACCGTTACTCTCAATGGGGGCGGAGCCGCTCCGTCGAGGGGATCGAGACGATGCTGACCAACACCTCCATGTGTTTTTCCGCCCGAAGCGGCGGCAAGCTCGTGGGGTTTTGCCGTATCGTAACGGACTTCATCTACCGGGCGTCTCTGTGGGACGTGATGGTCCACCCGGCGCATCAGGGCAAAGGGCTGGGGAGCGCCCTTGTGGACTACGCCCTGACGCATCCGGCCATCAAGAAAATCCCCCTGATCGTGACCTACACGGACGAGTGGATCCCCTTCATGACCTCCAGGGGCTTCGAAGCCCGGGAAAGCGTCATGATGATGCTGCGCTGCCCCGTCGAGTATTCTTGATTTTTGATTTTTGATTTTTGATAAGCTCGCCTTCTCCCGGTAGGGGCGGAACGGGCGATTCGCAAAGTAATTGTGCTGTTTTGTACTGATTCCCTCTATATTTGGTGCTGGATACCTAGCCGCTCTAAAAGGCCATCCTGCAAGACCTGAGAATAATTCAGGCCGGCGGATTTGGCTTCCATATCGAGCCAGCGGGGGACTGTGACGGTCTTGGCGACGGATTTGTTGTTCATGCGTTCGCGGAACGGAGGCATAAAAACATCGACAAGAACGATGACTTGATCGGGGCCCGGTCGGAGGTCTTTTGCAGGGATAGGTTCCGGGATGTCGTCCTTGTCTTGCTCCATACCCCACAAGTGGAGGAGCAGTCCCTCCCTTGCCATATACAAGGCATTCTCGTCGTTGTCTCCTTGGGAGGGCTCGTCGAATTCGACGCGAATCCTGCCGCCCTCCACCCGGATCGTCGCCTCCTGCTCGGGCTGCCGGTAGCGTGACTTTGCCTTGACCCTGAAAGCGTCCGAGGGCGGGGGCACGATCCAGTTGAGGTCGTCGGCGAACAAAACTTTGGAGTACAGGCGCTCCTCGCCGCTGAGGGTGACGGTGTTGTCTCGGGCGTTTTTTTCGCGGACGTACATGGGGCGGGGAAAGGGCAGCCCCAGTCCCTTGCGCTGTCCGATGGTGTAACGGATGAGGCCGTTGTGCCGTCCCAGGACGTTACCTTCCATGTCTACGAAGTTCCCGGGCGGGTAACGCTTGCCCGTGTGACGTTCGATAAAATCCGCGTAGCCCCCTCCCGTTACGAAACACACGTCCTGGCTCTCGTGTTTTTTCGCGTTGAGAAAACCCTGGGCCGACGCGATTTCCCTGACCTCCGTCTTCGATACGCGCGTAGTGCCCCGTCACGACAAAAGTATACTCCAAATCTCTGGCCCGCGAAAACAGCCTGTCGAACTTGATGTACCGGTTGCAGTCGATACAGGGGTTCGGCGTGCGGCCGCTTTCATAGGCCTCCACGAACCGCCGGATCACCTGCTCGATGAAGTCGGCCGAAAAATTGAAAACATAATGGGGGATGCCCAGGCGGTACGCCACGTCGCGGGCGTCGTCCGTGTCTTTCAACGAACAGCAGACGTCGTCCCGGTCGATGCCGACGTCTGTGTTGGAAAACAATTTCATAGTGACCCCGACGCAGTCGAAGCCCCGTTCTTTCATCAAATAAGCGGCAACGGAACTGTCCACGCCGCCGCTCATGGCGATCATCGCATTTCGATTCATTCGGTTCAAAAAAATTCAAGGGGACGGAGCCCGTTGCCCCCAGGCCCCCTTAGCCTTCCGAAAACATGGGTGTGGAGAGGTAACGTTCTCCCGTATCCGGCAGCAGAGCGACGATGACCTTCCCCGCGTTTTCGGGCCGCTTGCCGACCTGAGTCGCGGCCCATACCGCAGCCCCGGACGAAATACCCACCAGCAGCCCCTCCGTCTTGGCGATTTCCCGGCCTATGGCGAAGGCGTCTTTGTCCTCCACCGCGATCACCTCGTTGTAAATGGCCGTGTCCAGCACCTCGGGGACGAACCCCGCCCCGATGCCCTGAATTTTGTGCGCCCCCGGCGTTCCCTTGGAAAGCACGGGAGACCCCGCGGGCTCCACCGCCACGATCTGGATTTTCGGGTTTTTCGACCTCAGATACTCTCCGGCCCCTGTGATCGTGCCGCCTGTACCGATGCCGGAGATGAAAAAGTCGATCTTGCCCTCCGTGTCCTCCCAGATCTCTGGCCCCGTGGTGCTGCGGTGGATGGCGGGGTTGGCCGGGTTCGTAAACTGGCTCGGGATGAAGCTGCCCTGGGTCGTCTGCGCCAGTTCGTCAGCCTTGGCGATGGCGCCCTTCATTCCCTTGGCCCCCTCCGTCAGCACTACCTCGGCCCCGTAGGCCCTGAGAAGGTTGCGGCGCTCGACGCTCATGGTCTCCGGCATCGTCAAAATGATCCGATACCCTCGGGAAGCGGCGACGGCCGCGAGGCCAATGCCCGTATTGCCGCTGGTGGGCTCGATGATGACCGCCCCCGGCTTTAACAGCCCCTTGGACTCCGCGTCCTCGATCATCGACTTGGCGATCCGGTCTTTGACGCTCCCCGCCGGGTTGAAATACTCCAGCTTCGCGACAATCTTCGCCGGAATCGCGTTCTTCGCTCCATAGCCCGCCAGCTCCAGCAGCGGGGTTTTACCGATCAGATCCGTAATTTTCGAATATATTGGCATGAAAACAATCTCCTTTGTCGTTATTATATATCAGTGACGTTCGATACGCGAAAATTTCGCGCACATCCCATCCACGCAATAGCGACAGCGGCACATCTGCGCGCTGCAGAGCTTCGATTTCAACAGTTTCCGCAAAAAACTTTGCATTTTGCTCTTGCCACCTCTCGACGGTGCTTTAAATAAAATTGATAATTTTAGTAAGATATAATAGAACTCACAATACTTTCTGTCAATATGGGCAGAGCCTCTTTTGATTGTTGTACGGCGCTTATGCCCGCGATCTTCTTGATTCTTCGGAGGGAAAACAAATATCCCGTGAGATTTCAAATAAACTGGAGTGTCAAAAAAGAGAAAATCATCTTTTGGCGTTGAGTCTTCCGCGATTCAAAAATTGGCGGCCCCAACGGGATTCGAACCCGTGTTTTAGCCTTGAGAGGGCTACGACCTAGGCCGCTAGTCGATGGGGCCATACAAAACGTTTCCACATCTTGGCTGGGGAACAGGGACTCGAACCCCGATTACCTGATCCAGAGTCAGGCGTGCTGCCATTGCACCATTCCCCACTGCTATGCAACGGGTAGAATTCTATCAGAAACGGAGATGTTGTCAACCCAGCCTTTTTCCCCCAAATCCTCAGGTTGCAATCTTTAAATTTCTGTAAACAGAGATACAATATACGCTTGATTCGCTTAAAACCCGCACCCATTGGGTGAAAGATAAATAACTCATCTATTGTACTAACTCTGTATATAGAAATTTT
>JAISWV010000388.1 GCA_031270755.1 Synergistaceae bacterium | reverse complement strand
TAAAATGTATTTCGATCTCGTGATTCGAAAAGGGCGTCTGGTGACGCCCGCGGGAATAGCGGAAGCCGACGTGGGGGTAAAGGGAGAGTCCATCGCGGCGATTTCGGCGTTTCCCCTGGCCGACGAAGCCGATAAAACCGCAAACGTCATCGACGCAAAAGGGCGTTACGTTCTGCCGGGAGTGGTGGACGCCCATGTCCATTTCAACGATCCCGGCTTTCCCGACCGGGAGGACATGGCCTCCGGTACGGCGGCGGCCGCGGCGGGAGGAACGACGACGGTCATCGACATGCCTCTGTCGGGGCGCCCCGCCGTGATTTCGTCCGAGGCCCTGGAGTTGAAAAAAGAGGCCGGAAAACTGCGGGCGAAGGTGGATTACGCCCTGTGGGGCGGGCTCGTCAACGACAACGTGGACGAGATGGAGCCCATGTTCCGGCAGGGAGCCGTCGCCTTCAAAGCTTTTACGTGTTTTGCGGGCGACGACTTTCCCCACGCCACGCCGGAGGTCCTCTACAAGGGGATGAAGAAAGCCGCCGAGCTGGGAGTTCTCATCGGCGTCCATTGCGAGGACCAATCCCTGACCGCCTGGGGCGAAATAGAAGCCCGGCAAAAAGGGACGACGCGGGCTTTCCTCGACGCGCACTTCCCATTGACGGAGATCTTGGCGGTCAACGCCGTTCTGGCAATGGCGAAAGAAACCGGAGCGAGGGTTCACATCTGCCACGCCACCCTTCCCGAGGTCGTGGACGCCGTGGCGGCGGCGCGGGCCGAAGGAGTCCACGCGACGGTGGAAACGTGCCCGCATTATCTGCTTTTTTCGGAAGACGACCTGGAAAACCTGGGGCCGGTGCTGAAGTGCACCCCGCCGGTTCGGAGCCGCGAGGCCGTGGAGGGAATGTGGGAAAGGGTGTTGAAGGGATCGATCGATCTGATCGCCTCGGATCATTCTCCTTCGGCGATGTCCCAGAAAAAACCTGCCGACGGTAATTTCATGAGCGCCTGGGGCGGTGTTCAAGGGGTTCAGACCCTGCTGACCGCGATCTTCTCCGAAGGGGCCAAGCGGGGGCTCTCCCTGGAAAAATTGACGCGTTTGGTTTCCACGGCGCCCGCGCGGCTGTTCGGCCTCTACCCCCGCAAGGGAGTGCTGCAAGTTGGGAGCGACGCCGACCTGACGATCTTCAACCCTGAGACGCGGTGGACTCCTCGCCCGGAGGACCTTTTGCACAAAAATCCTCATTCTCCCTACCTGGGAATGGAGTTTCGGGGAAAGGTCGAAACGACGGTCTCGCGCGGAAAAATCGTGTACGCGGACGGTAAAGTGGGGGGCGTGAACAAATAATGAAGACAGACGGCGCTCGGGTCGTCGCGCGGCTCGAAGAAATCTATCGGTGCGGAGAACTCGGCGACGGTTCTCATTCACGCCTTGCCTTTTCCGAGGAAGACCGAAAGGGACGGGAGGCTTTTGCGCGCCGCTTCCGCGCCCTGGGAATCGAGCCCTCCGTGGACCCGGCGGGAAATATGATCGCACGCCTGGAGGGCCGGGAACCCCTGCCGGCCATCGTGGTCGGTTCTCACCTGGACACGGTGCCCGACGGCGGCAAATACGACGGAGCTCTGGGCTGCGTGGCGGGCTTGGAGGTGGTTGAAACGCTTCTCGCCTCTGGAACGAAGCTGCGCCATCCCCTGGAGGTCGTCGTTTTCTCGGACGAAGAAGGAGCCCGCTTCGGAAGCGGAATGATCGGCAGCAGCGCCTTCAGCGGAGCTTCTCTCGCGAATTTTTCTCTGTCCGCCGCCGACAAAGAGGGGATCCGTCGGCGTGACGCCCTGGCGGCTTGGGGCCTGAACGTGAACGACGGGGATGGAATACAGCAGTTGAGCAAAGCCGCGCGCGGGAAAGAAACGGTGCATTGCTGCCTGGAGCTCCACATCGAACAGGGCGGGGGGCTCTTTAAAGCGCAGGTTCCCATCGGTGTCGTGACCACCATCGCCGGGGTGAAGCGCTGCGAAATCGTGACGCGGGGGCAGATGAACCACGCGGGAAGCACCTCGATGGAGGACCGAAAGGACGCGTTGGTGGCCGCGGCCCGGTTCATCGCGTCGGTCCCGGACGTGGCGCGCGCCCACGGCGGCCAGTACTCCGTTGCCACTGTGGGCGCCATAGCGGTGAGCCCCAACGCCGTCAACGTCATTCCGGGAAGCTGCACCTTCAGCCTGGAGATCCGGGACCGGGAGCCGGCGGTGATGGAGCGGATCGAGGGCGAGCTTCGGCGCGTTTTGGCGAGGGTTGCCGAGGGGTTCGATTGCGATTTCAGACCGATTTCGTCCAACGCCCCCGTATCCATGGACCCCGGAGTTCAAAACGCCATCGCCGAGGCCTGTGAAGACGAAGGCTGCCCTTATAGGCTCATGCCCAGCGGCGCGTTTCACGACTCCCTGATGTTGGCGGAGGCTTTTCCCTGCGGGATGATCTTCATCCCCAGCGTGGACGGCGTCAGTCACTCGCCCGAAGAGTTCTCCAGGGAAGAAGACATCCAAAGAGGCTGCGACGTATTGCTGCGCTCCGTCCTGAGGCTGGACGCAAGATTTGAACCCTAGGAGCCCGCAACATCTAAAATATTACAAAATATTCGGATACAATCACTGTTTCGACCTGAATTAACGTGAATTATTCATTCACGCCCCCCTTATATCTCGGCAAAAGAAATCGACGGACTGGTGCGCGAAGCCCAGCACGAGCCGCGACTGCCTCGACGGCGGAGAGGATGGGCTGGACTGCTTCCGTCTGCTGTTCCGTCAAATGCCCCGCTGGCTGAAGGCCGGGGGACGCTGCTTCTCGAAATCAGAGGGGCGGGTCAGGGCAAAGCGGTCGGAAAATAGCCCACCGGGCTTCGCCCTCTCGGAAAATTTACAGACTACGCCGGAATTTCCCGTTGCATGGTTTTCAGTGTTAAAGACCTGCGGCAAAACGCTTGCCTTTGCACAGTGGTGTTAATTTTTTTCAGAGGTCAGTACTTATACCGTAGAATTCTCTAAAATACAAGATTTTTGGATTTTGAAAAGCCAGTTTTATCAATTCGATCTTATTGGGAATATCGGTAGGTGGATTCGTGATAAAGGTAAACAAATTCAAATAGAACAGGATATCATCTCTGTTGAAGACGATATGTGAGTTTAGGAACTTTTTGAGCATGGTTCACAGGAATTAGCTCCACTGTGCAAGTAAGGATTTTAATACTATTATAATGAAGCGAGCGGTGAAAGGAAGGGAAAGTGAGAATGGACTACAAATCCGATAAAACATACCGCTTGCTCCGTATGAACGAGCAGTTGGCGCGGGGCGAGGTTTTGTATAAAGACGCGCTCATATCTGCATTTGGCGTTACGCCTAAGACCGCACAGCGTGACCTCGAAAGCCTGCGCATGTACTTAACTGAAACAGGCGAGGGTGAACTGCGTTACGACCGTAAGCGCGGTTGCTATCGGCTCGAACGTTTGAGCGGTGGAACCCTGAACGTCGAGGAAGTGTTCGCGCTCTGCAAAATTTTGATTGAGAGCCGTGCGTTCAATAGAGACGAGTTCGAGTCGCTTATCAAGAAACTGCTTTTCCAACTGTCGCCGGAACAGCGTCTGCCTGTGGAAGCACGAATAGGCAACGAACGAGTTAACTACCTGCCCGTCAAGCATGGCAAGCCGCTTATCGACACATTATGGACGCTTGCGAATCTTGTGACCGAACAGCGGCTCACGCGGATTTGGTACGTTCGGCAGGACAAAACGCCGAAATCGCACGTCGTGAAACCGGTCGGGATACTGTTCTCGGAGTTCTATTTTTATCTAATAGCGTGGCTTGCCGATGACAGCAGAGATTTTTACACGGTTTTCCGCGCCGACCGAATCACGGATATCAAGGATCTGGGCGAGCGGTTCGACATACCGTATGCGGAACGGTTCAACGAAGCGGAATTCCGCAAGAGGGTGCAGTTTATGTACCCCGGAAAGCTAAAGCGCGTGAAATTCGTCTACCGCGGTTCAAGCGTGGAGGCGGTGTTTGACCGGCTGCCCACCGCGCAGATAATTACCGAAAACGCCGACGGAAGCGTGACGATTACAGCCGAAAGCTATGAAGATGGTATAGATATGTGGCTTGGGATGCAGAGGGGCTGGATTGAAAAAATCGAGTAAAAGGACAAATGTTGTCTATGGCAGTATGTTATACTCGCGTCAAATGAAATCGGAGGAACACAAATATGAGTTACCGTATAGGTTCACTAAATTTGCTGAAGAAGCACCCGGAATCCCGGGACCCCAGGAATTTCCATGACTTCCTATCCAGGATGATAGCTGACGAAGGTTTGGACATTGTGGCCTTTCAAGAAGTATCAGAGGTATATGGGAAAGATGAAATCGACGTTATATGTCGTAATCTTCCTTCCTGGTGGAAAGGCGACTATGTGTCCGGCAGCGAGTTTGCATTCATTTGGAACTCGGAAAGAGTAGAAATGCATTCTACAACCTCCTTTCCTGAAGAACGTATGGCTCGAAAACCGTTATACGGGAGGTTTTCACCCAAGGGACTTGGTCCAAACAGCGAGTTCCGCTTGATTGACATTCACATAGTACACGGGGGAGATGATAACCAGATACATATTGCCTTGCGCAAGGCAGAGTGTAATCTCGTTAAGGGCGAGATTTACCGAACGGTAGACGTTTCTCGCTACGGCGACTCCTATGGAACCTTTACTGTTTTTACTGTCGTTCTCGGCGATTACAACCTCGACTGCGACGAGTGCAATTCGTGCGGTCCCAGAGATGTCCAGACATTTCAGGAGGAGAAAACAACTCTCAAAATGACGGAGGGTTATTACAACAGCTATGACCATTTTAGTTTCAATGTGGCAAAAAATTCAAGCATCCCATACACGGTTTCACGCATCGAAGCCATAAATCGTTACTTTAATGGCGATTTTACACGTTATCGCGAGAACGTATCCGACCATGCGCCTGTTAAGCTCAAGATATTTTAGACCATTTTTATATATCGAATATAGGAGGTAACCAGTATGACATCCCCCAATATTACAACGCAACCGTCACAGGACGAAAAGGCGAAGGTCGCTTTCGCGCTTAACCTGTGCGCCGTTTCTATCTCGCAGATAATTGACAGCAAAGACATCGTGGTCTTGAAGCAGGAGCGCGAGTCGATCCTCAATAATCTCAACTTGCAGAATTTTGTAAAGCATCCTGCTCTGCTTGAGGTGTTGAAGCGGATTCTCGACACAGTGACATATCTTGAAATCCAAGCCGGCGATTTGGTTATTGTCGAAAAAATGTATCAGCATAGGCTCAGGAACGCGATATGGTCGGCTATCCCCAGCCCGGGCGCGCTGATCGCCGGCGGCAGTGCTGTTTCTCTTGCGATTGCGGCGGCGGCGGCAATCGGCACAGGCTATATGAACTATCGTCGTAATAAGAGCCAGTATGCGCTTGACAAAGACATAAGCGTTTGGCAGCTTAAACGCCACGAAATCGAGCAGCTTTACGGGCTTAGAGCGCAACTGTTTGAAACCACTTGGAAGTTATCTGCCGACTACGACTTCGACGATAAATACAGGCTATCAGAAAAGCAGCTCTCTCGGTACAGCGAGGCGCTGCTGGAAGAAGACCCGCTGAAGAGATACGAACGGTTGGACGTTATGTCCGACAAGTTCTCCGCTTTTCCACCGTTTTGGTATCATAAAGGGAACGCCGCTATGGAAGTCTTTCGCGATAAACAGTACAGCGCGTTTTCAGAAGGCTACAAAGCCGCGGCGCTCGAGGCGTATGACGCGTTCCATAAGAGCCATTTCGAGTTCCTGCGCGAAGACGTGATAGCCGCGTCCTGTTGTATTGAACATATTTCTCTGCTTGCCCCTGACGACGGTCTTGCGGAGAAACTTCTGCACCAGGCGTTGCGCCTTGCTGGTGAAAACTATGACGTGTTGCAACAGAGCATTTTTATCAATCTCCAATTCAAAAAAATCAACGAAGTCATCCTCCCCCTGCGTGAAATGATCGCTAACGGCTATAATGTGGGACTCAATGGGATTCTGTTGAGCAGAATCTACTTTGCGAAATCCAGCAGGACAGAATACGATAAACTTCGTGCCATAGCCGGGGAAGATAATGTCTTACCTTGGTCCGACGATTCGGACTTAGCCGAAAAACAGCTAATAGACACACGCAAGGCGAGGATTGCGGACGAGTACCGCTCGTTGGCTCAAAGAATTGTACTGAGCTTGAAAACGAAAAAAACATCGACTGACGCTGACTCAATTTATCATTCATTTAGATCGCTTTCCAAATCGTTGCAAAAATATACCTGCGGGAACAAGGAACTTGCCGAAGCGTTCGAGACAGTTGAGAACAAGCTGAAGCAAGCGGTAGTCGACGCGACCGATACGACCCTCAGAGATTTTTTCGACGCGGCAAAGCAATTAGGGACCGAAATGCTTTCGGCCGAGTTTGCGATGCAAATTGCGGAGGACGCTCAGGGGCTTATCAATGAAATGAGCGGAATCGCGAAGTGATACGTCTTTCTACTCGACAAAATATGGAGGCGTCCGGATGTTGAACACGCTGTTCATCGTCAAGGTTGAAGAAGCTATCTCGGAGTATGCGCAGAAACTTGAAAAGCTCGTTAAAGCGCGAGACGGCATAGAGGTAACATCCTGTACACTCAACGAATACAGTGATATGGCCTCTCTGGCTAACATCGTATTCGAGGGAGCAAAATTCATTTTCGTAGGCGTCAATTCCTCTGGTCAATCTGTTGTGCCCCACATTGCATCATGGAAATACGAACGGTTCGGACAGCGTATTGGTTGGTCCGGGAACAAGTGCGTTATTATTGCGAGTGATAGCGTTCTATCTTATTCTGACTATAAAGAGTTCAGGAATTACTGTAAAGGTTTGCAGCTTGATTACCCCGATGTAGTAGTGCCGCCGGAAATTTCCGTTGCCGGAGGCCTTGAATGGGTGAACAAAAGCTATGATTGGATGAAGAACTTCTTCACCGATAAGAAGAATCGCCCTGTCCATCAGGCGCAATACAGTACCCTGGTGTATGAATTTGTGAATAACTACCTCGCTCCGTTTATGAGCAGCGAAGAGATTGCGAAAGAAAATACCGTCATCCCAGCAGATTTAAAGGACACTGTACGGGATTTAAAGGCGAAAGCCTCGGCTAATCTGACGTACAGTCAGTCGCTATGGTGCCACGCCATTATTCACGGCGCCAGTATTGCTTGCGCCGCCATTGCGTTTGTTCCAATACCTGTAGCGGACGCAATCCCGATAACAGGAGCACAAGTTTCGATGGTACTGGGTTTGGGAAAAGTCTTTGACAACACACTCACAAAAACGGATGCGGAGACGCTGCTGAAAACAGTTGCCGCCCCGCTTGCGGGACGTGCTCTTTCAAAAGTAGCTCTTGCTCTTGTTCCTGGTGTGGGATGGGCGATTAACGGGGCGATTGCAGGAACGATTACTGAGATTCTTGGTTGGACAATCGCCAACGATTTTGCCTTGAAATCGCGACACAAGACGTAAAGTGGCCTAAGTATGAGGAGAATGAAGAGGAAATACATAAATACCGGAATCTCGCGAAGAAAGCGGTGGACGCTGGAAATGATGGAGACGCGAAGGTTTTTATCAAGAAATACATGGAACTGGAAGAAAAACGCGCGTCCCTCGAAGACAACAAAAAAATTGCCGTTGAGAACACTTCTCAAATAAGGAAGATGCACGATAAACTCGTCGAGGATATCCAAACGCTTGAGGACCGCAAAGCTCAGATTAAATCTACGATGGCGGTAGCGAAAACGACCGAGAGGCTGAACAAGATTGGCGATACTCTGAGCAAAGCGTCGTCCGTCGGCGCCAAATTCAGCAGCATGGAAGAAAAAGCGAACCGGATGCTGGGTGAGGCGCAGGCAAAGGCGGAACTGTACGCTCCGGTGGTGAGCGAGGCGGATTCTCTTGCTAAAAAGTACATGGGAGCGACAGCCGCAGACATTGAAGCGGAATTAAGCCGACTCAAAAACGTTTAAATGCGCGTGTCGATGTAACGCCGGCGCTTTTGAACGGTTGCGTTAGAACAATGATTCCAAGTGGAGATGTTGCAACTGTTATATATATGAATGAGGAGGGCGCTATTATGTCACTTCAAGAAAAGATGAAAGAATCCGTTTGTCCGGAATGCGGTGCGGTTCTGAATGAACAACCAGGATTTGACACTAATGTCAGCACATGGGCTTGTATGAAATGTGGTCAAGTTCTAGTCGCTGAGGATAAGGGCGTTGTTGAGGATAGGGATGAATATTTTTGCACAAAATGCGGCGCGGTTCTAAATGAACAACCGGGATTCAATCCCTATACTTATTACGGCACATGGACTTGTACGGAATGCGGTCAATTTCTGTTCGATGAGGACGTAGATAAGGGAGATTCATTTTCAGGAGTAGCCTGGTATTGTGACAACTGCGGAACACTGCTGAATAAACAACCCGGTTTTTCCGATAGTTACGGTTCGTGGATTTGTGCAGCATGTTCTTTTAGAAACAGCATTACCGAAGACGACATCCGCAAATCGTGAGTGCTCGACCCATCTAAAATGTCAGAAAAGGTATATTAAATGTGGGAAACCTTGGCGGTGAAATTGTTAGGCCTCGTAGCAGGCGCTGATTTGGAGAATCTTGACGTCAATTTGGAAACTTCCATTCCTGACCCGAATGGAGGTGAAGCGATTAAAGTCAACGTGACCATCAAAGGTAAATTGTCCATAAAATTCAAATAGAGGTCGATTTCTAAACTTCTAAAGCCCGTGTCGTACTCTCTGAATCTTTGAATAACTTTTTCGAGGACTTCCTTTGGTATGCAAAATAATTTCCTGCGAATTCGCCCTCATGGGCGGTTTTTTCTTCGTTCAATCTTGTAGCGGCTCACGAAGAATGTCCGAGAAGAGGTTGTATTTATCTCTATAAAATTGCAGTTATTTTTTAATTAATTCAGAATTCTATATTCGTCAATATACGGGTTAGAACTTTCTTTATTTTTGGTATCATAAGGTCGATCTGCAAAATCTTGTAAAGGAGCAATTGGATATGGCAAACAGCAATACGGCAGCATCTAAGCGGAAGTTTCCTCACGTTTTTTCTTTCCTGTTTTTAACGGTAGTGGTCGCGATCGTTTTTACTTGGCTCATCCCGGCAGGCGAATTCGAGCGCAAAGTGACGACAGTTGCCGGAATGAAACAAAATCAGGTAGTACCTGGCACTTACCATGAAGTCCAACCTGCGCCGCAAGCCCTTTGGAAAATTTTCTCGGCACTGGACACGGGGTTCACTCAATCGGGCGGAATGATTTTCATGGTCTTTTTCTGTGGCGCGGCGATCTACATTCTCGAAAAAACGGGGACAGTCCGCGTCGCTTTTCAGCGTATCCTGAAAAAGGTCGCGGGAAAAGAAAACGCGGCTATTTTCGCCGTGATGCTCTTTATGTCCATCGGAGGCGCAACGGGCGCGTTCGCGAACACGACTCTGGCGCTTTTGCCCTTGGGGCTGTTGCTTTCCAGGGCCTTGGGGTTCGACAACGTCGTGGGGTTCGGCATGATCTACTTGGGGGCATATGCGGGCTTCAACGTTGGATGGGCCAATCTTTTCACCATCGGTATCGCCCAGGACATAGCGGAACTGGAGAAATTCTCCGGGCTCTACGTTCGGCTTCTCTTCCATGCCGTCAATCTGCTGCTGTCGTTCTGGTGGATTGCGGCCTACGGAAAACGCGTTAAAAAAGATCCTCTTTCGAGCTTGCTCTATGAAGACGGTGTGGAACTTGCGGAGATATACGGTTCCGACCAGAATTTCGACGAATGCGAGCCCTTCACCTGGAGGCACAAGGCGTGCATCGCCATCGCGGTGCTCAGCTTCGGCGCGATCATCCTGGGCTCTATCCAATGGAACTGGGGAATTCCGGCGTATTCCGCAACGTTTTTGGCAATGGCTGTTTTCACGGGGCTTATCGGAGGGCTGGGCGTCAACGGGACCTGTACGGAGTTCATCAAGGGCTGCGGGACCATGGTCGCGGGCGCGTTCGTCATCGGTATTTCGCGCGCGATCTCCGTGGTCATGACCAACGGCAAAATTATCGACTCCATCGTCTACTATCTGTCCCAGCCTATATCCTACTATGGCCCCATCGTTGGGGCCAACGTGATGTTCTACGTCAACGTCCTGATCAACTTTTTCATCCCGTCGGGCTCTGGGCAGGCCGTGGCGGTCATGCCGCTCATGGTTCCCATAGCGGACCTGGCGCACATCACGCGGCAGGTGGCCGTCCAAGCCTTCCAGTTCGGAGACGGGTTCACCAACTGCATCTTCCCCACCGCCGGCGTTCTCATGAGTTCCCTTGCCCTGGCGAAATTCCCTTACCCGCGTTACGCCAAGTGGTTCCTGCCTCTTTTGATTCTCCAGCTGATCCTTGCCTCCACGGCCATCACGATATTGCAGTATATCGGATGGTAACGAGCCGAGGCGGAGGTATGACCGAAAAGCAAAATTTTGTGTGAATTTATCATTCAATATGAGAGGCTCAGGGGTGCGAATACAATCCCCCTGAGCTCGAATTTTTTCCACGTTTCCACGATCACCGGACAAAGATCGACAGCTTGGCCAGAGTTGCGGTTTTGCCGCTCTCGTTGGCCAGGATGAATCGGACGCTCTTGCTGTAGGTCAGGTTGAGGGGTCTCTCGCCTCCCAGTTTCACCAGGTCGGCGAGCTTCACGGCGGCGGAAGGTCTCACGCTGCCGTCCACAAGGACAAGAAGAACGAACGGCGGCGCAAACACGAAACTCGACAAAATCCACATTTCCAAAACCTCCTTGAATCAAGTTTTTGCAAAAGAAAGTATAATCCTTTTCAAAGGGAAATATGAAGGGACAAGATGTCCCCCAACGAGCGGTCGGCAGTTGACTGTTACGGTGTCATTGCGTATTTTATACGGGTTGCATAACCATACGGAGGGGAAAGGAAAGGTCACAGTCATGGGGAAAAACACACAGGTGGTGATTTATACGGACGGCGGAGCCACGCCCAATCCTGGGTTGGGAGGATGGGCCGCGGTTCTGATTTCACCGGCACACGGCAATCGCGAACGAGAAATCCACGGGGCCGAGCCCGATACCACCAACAATCGCATGGAACTGACGGCGGCGATCAGGGCTTTGAAGGCCCTGAAATATCCGTGCCGCGTCGAATTACACACCGATTCCATGTACTTGAAAAACGCGTTCACTCAAGCTTGGTTGGACAAGTGGCAAAAAAACGGCTGGAAAACCTCGGGCAAACAACCCGTCTTGAACCAAGACCTGTGGGAAGAGCTCCTGATTCTCGCTCAGACCCACGAAGTGGAGTGGCAATGGACCAAAGGACATGCATCGGACCGTTACAACAATCGATGCGACGCCCTGGTCCAAAAGGCGAAGGACGAATTTATCGCCGGCAATAGGACCTGACCCTCAGGGGCTCGAAAAAAACCGGAGGTCTAAAGGGAGGAGCTGCTTACGTTCGTCAGATTCTTAGAGCCCCAGATATGCCTTTTTGACTTCCGGGTCGTTCAGCAGCGTCGTTCCCGCTCCGGACAAGACGATCTGCCCCAATTCCAGGACGTGGGCCTGGCCGGCGATTTCCAGTGCCAAAGCCGCATTCTGCTCCACCAGCAGGATCGTTTTTCCCATGGAGCACACTTCCCGTATGATGTCGAAAACCTCGTCCACGACAATCGGCGCCAGTCCCATGGAAGGTTCGTCCATCAATATCAGATCGGGGTTGGTCATCAACGCTCTTCCGAAAGCGAGCATCTGCTGCTCTCCGCCCGACAAGGTCCCGGCAGGCTGCGTCATCCTTGTCTTTATCGCGGGAAAGAGCTCGAGCACCCGTTCCAGGTCTTCCTGT
>JAISWV010000380.1 GCA_031270755.1 Synergistaceae bacterium | reverse complement strand
CCGTGCGCGCTGCATCAAAGGCGTTGACCAGGCCGGCGAAGTCGAAGGTCTCGACGTTCTGGTCGAGCAGCGGGGCGTCGCCGCCCGCGTCGAAGTCGTCCATCGCCTCAGCGATCATTTGCAGGGTGACCACCGTCCGGGAGGAACTGGAGGAATACCAGCCGGAGAAGATGATCTGGTCGGTATCGTCGAGGACGAGGTCGTTCCCCGACTTGCTGAAGACGAAATCGCCGTAGGCGATGCCGCCGCCGAGCGAGAGGGTGTCACTGCCGCCGCCCGAGGCGACCAGGTGGTCCTGGCCGTCGCCCGCGCTGAACAGGATCATGTCGTCGCTCGCGCCGGGGTTCAGGGTATCGTTGCCGGCGCCGCCGAGGAGGAGGTCGTGGCCCGCGCCACCGGAGAGAGCATCGCCATCCGCACCGTCGAGCAGAACGTCGGCGCCGTAGCCGCCCTCCAGACTGTCATTGTCAGATCCGCCCAGGAGCAGGTCGTCGCCGTCGCCCAGGACGCGGGATAGCCGCTGAGCCAGTCCAGGATCTCACGATCCAGCACGCGGTGATACAGCAATCCGGCGGCGGCGCCGTGCAGACAGACGGTATTCCCGTTCCCTGCGATAGCGGAAGCGGTACGGCAAAGCGATCGTCCCGTGCCAGGGATGCCAGACGGAACCGTCGACCAGTTCGACATGGAGATCGATGGCGACCTTGTCGACATCGTGCAGGAGCGATGCATACGCCGCCGCCGCGGTTCAGGCTTCGGACTACACCGCCTGTTCTTCCGGCATCACGCCGACCGGCAGAAGATGCGCCTGCCGCAGCTTCAAGGCGCAGACGACGGTTTCCAAGCCACCCGCGGCGTTCAAGAAGTTACGAATTTCAACCACGAAACTGGAAGCCGTTTTCCAAGAATAGATGGCTCGAAGAAATCCGGTAGGTCAAGCCAACATGTTGCACGTTGACATCCTGGGTTGAGGGGTATATTATCCAACATGTTGCATTTGATCATGTTACATAGCCAGTCTGGTGTTCTGCCTGTTGTCGGTTTGTCCCTGGTAATTGATGAGTTATGGGGCCTTACATGTGCTTTTTGTTGGCCAGTAATTCGGGGATGACTTACCTATGGCGGCTCCCGGAATATTCAACGAGATGAAAAGATGAACAAGGAGATGAAACGATGAAACATGCTTCCGGCCTTATGCCTGCCTGCATGACGATCTGGAACGAAGATCAGAGCTACAGCAAACCGAAAATGGAGAAATATTTGCGCTGGTTGATTGAGCAGGGGGCACAGAACCTGTCAATCTGCGGCAGCACTGGCGAAAACATCGCCATGAACCCGGACGAGCAAAAAGAGATCATTGCTCATGTGCTCAATTTCATCGACGGTGAAGTTCCGATTTACTGTGGTACGGGTTTTTATGCGACCAAGGCAACCATCGAGATGAGCCGCTTCGCCCAGGAGCACGGAGCCGCCGGCGTGATGGTCATTCTGCCGTTCTACCTCAACCCACACAAAAAGGCGGTCTTGAACCACTTCCGCGAGCTACGCGCGAATCTGGAAATTCCCGTCATGGTCTACAACAACCCGTGGTTCGCGGGTTATGAGTTGACGCCGCTTGAGGTCAAGACCCTGCTGGACGAAGGCGCGATCAACGCCATCAAAGCCGCCCATGGCGACGCCAACCGCGTGCATGAGCTGCGTTTCCACTGCGGTGATGCTCTCGATATCTTCTACGGCCACGACTATGCGGCTATGGAAGGCATGCTGGCGGGTGCGGACGGCTGGCTCAGTGGATTCCCTGCTGTCCTGCCAAAGGCCTGCCGCACGCTGATGGACATCTGTATTGTAGAAAAGAATGTCGATAAGGCGCGCGCACAACAGTCGAAGATGCAGCCTTATATCGACTATTTCTTCTACGACAAGGAAAACGGCGTGCCGCACTGGCAGGAGATATGCAAATACACGCTCACGGCCCAAGGGCTCGACGTAGGCCTGCCACGCCATCCGCTTGGCGAACTTGATGCGGACAACAAGAAAAAAGTCGACAAACTTCTCGCGGAATTGTTGTAACCGGAACAGCCCATCAGGCGGTACATTTGTGCGCCGCTAGATGGGCTTGATCCAAAGGCTGTTGAGTGGTGGCAAGATATCGATTCGGATTTCGTGAGTATGGGACGCCGGAATGAACGGTTCGTTCCGGATCTACAACAGGACGGAGGAAATCATGACGTTTCTTAGAAAGACATCGCATGCAATGTTCGCTCTTGCGGCCGCAACAGCGGTCTTTTTTTCCGGACAGGCGGATGCCAAGACCATCAAGGTCGGCACAGGCATTTCCGAACAGCATTACCAGTACAAGGCCTTAAGCAAGTTCAAGGAATACGTCGAGGACAAGACGAAAGGTGACATAAAGGTCGAAATTTTCCCGAACGCGATGCTCGGCAGCGATCTTGAAGTCCTTGAGGCCATCAAACTCGGCACCGTTCATATGAACGTGCCGACTCCTTCAGTTCTAGGCAACTTCGTCAAAGAGTTCCGCCTGCCGGATCTGCCCTACATCTTCCCGAACGATAAGGTTTCGGCCGAAGTCGCACGCGGCCCGTGGGCACGCAAGCTTTTGGATATGCTCGACCCAGTCGGTATCCACGGTCTGGCGGTCGGGAATTTCGGCGTGCGCCACCTGACCAACCGCGTCCGGCCGATTACCTCGCTTGAGGATTTGAAAGGGTTGAAAATCCGCACCATGCAGAATCCCGTCATTCTGGACGTATTCCGTGCGCTTGGCACCAACCCGACTCCGATGGGCTTCGGAGAAGTTTTTTCGGCTCTCCAGACCGGCACCATCGACGGCCAGGAGAATCCCTATGCGACGATTCTGTTATCCCGTTTCTACGAAGTGCAGAAACATCTGTCCAACAGCCAACACATGCATTCGTGGGATGTCCTGGTCATCGGAAAACACTTTTATGACTCCTTGAGCAAGGAGGAGCAGAACATTGTGTCCGAAGGGGCGCGCATCTTTGCCGAGTACGAGCATGAAGCCTCCGCCAAGAGCGAAAAAGAGTCCCTTGACAAACTGATCGCAACCGGCATCACCTATACCGAAATTTCTGCGGAGAACCGGGCCAAAATGCGCGCGGCGGCCCTGCCCGTCATCGAGAAGCATGGCAAGGCAATTTCCGAAAAACTGTACGACGAGTTGATTGCGGAAATCGCAAAGGTGTCCAAGTAGTTCAGATGCCTGCCACCGGGCGTGGAGCGGGACGGAACAGTTCTTGCCTCGCCCGGATTTTGTACGGTCTTGTGCGTAAAAAAGCAACGGCGTGGAACATCGTCAAACGATTTAAGACATCACGGCGGACGCTCTGATGGCACCCAGAGGGAGGTCAAGATCATGTTGAGAAAAATACTTCATCACTCCGAGAAATTTGAGGAGGTTATATGCGTTGTCCTGTTTTCGATTCTCGTCATCCTTTGTTTCATGCAGGTTCTATTTCGCTTTGCCATCAATTTTTCCCTCGCCTGGACGGAGGAGTTGGCAAATTACGACTTCATCCTGCTTGTCTACATATCGTGCAGCCTGTGCATTGTAAAAGGCGCGCACGTCCGAGTGGAGATCATAGATCTCTTCATCCGCGGGATGCCGAAATATATTTTGAATCAAAGCATTGATGTTATCTGGACCACGTTTACCTTTCTGGTTTGCTGGTATTCCGTGGAAATTGCCAAAGACGCTCTTCTGATCGGCAAGACCACGCCGGCGCTTGACTGGCCCTACGGGTGGGTTTACAGCATCATTCCGTTCACCTTCGGACTCATGACACTACGCCTAATGCAGCGAATGTGGGCTCGCCATCAACTATGGGCGGCCAAGAGAGAACACATTTAGAAATATACAAACGAAGAGGGGATCAAGATGAGCGGCACCGCTGTAATGTTTTTGGCATTTTTTGTCCTGCTGTTCTTGGGGATGCCTATCGCCATCACCATCGGGGTATCGACCGGTCTTGCGCTGATCGTCAGTGACATTCCCATAAACTTCCTGTCGCAGATCGCTTTTTCTGCGCTGGATGGTTTCGTCTTTCTAGCCATTCCGCTGTTCATCATGGCCGGATACATCATGGAGGTCGGCGGACTGTCACAAAGGCTCGTCGATTTTGCCTCCAGCCTGGTAGGCCGGGTAACGGGCGGCCTTGCGGTGGTCAATGTGCTGGCGTGCATGTTTTTTGCCTCGATTTCGGGCTCGTCTCCAGCCACAGTAGCCGCCATTGGCACGATGATGATTCCTTCCATGATCAAGCGAGGATACGGAGCGGGATTCTCTGGCGGGCTGACCGCCTGTGCGGGATCGTTGGGGATCATGATTCCTCCCTCGATTCCGATGATCATCTACG
>JAISWV010000375.1 GCA_031270755.1 Synergistaceae bacterium | reverse complement strand
CTGATTGATTTTTTGGAGAATGGAGTAGAGCGTCGTGGATTTTCCGCTGCCCGTGGGGCCCGTCACGAGCATGATGCCCCACGGCATTCCGCAGAAAACCTCGAGCTTCTCCAGGTCGTCGTTTTCCAGACCCAGCCGCTCAAGGCCCACCGCCGTGCTTGCCTGGTCCAGAATGCGCAAAACCATCTTCTCGCCGTTCAGCGTGGGCAGGGAGCTGACGCGGAGGTCGACGCGGCGTCCGACGAGTTTGATCAGGATGCGTCCGTCCTGCGGTTTCCTTCTCTCGGCGATATCCATGTTCGCCATGATCTTCATGCGCGCGGAGACGGCCGGATGCAGGCCCGCCGGGTAATCGAACGCCGTGTAAAGAGCGCCGTCCACGCGGTATCGTACGCGAGCCGTTTTTTCAAACGGCTCGACGTGAATGTCCGAGGCCCTCTCCCGAACCGCCTGATTCAGAATGTTGCCGACCAGCTGGATGATCGGCGCGTCGTCGGCGCTGGCCTCTGCCAAGTCGTCCTGCGGAATTTCGAGGTCGCCGTAAACCTCCACGATGGCTTCTTCGAGGTTGTCCTGAAGGTTGTATAGCCTCTCCAGGTTGTCCTGAATCTCCGTCGCGGTGGTGATGCCGACCTTGATGTCGCGCCCCGTCAGGATGCGGACCTCGTCCTGGGCCAGAAGGTCCAGCGGATTGGCCATCGCGATAAGCAGAGAATCCCCCTCGACGATGGAAAGGGGAATCAATTGCAGACGCTCGGAGACGTTGCGTGGAATCAGGCGGATCGCCTCCGTCATGGGACGGTAGCGCGTCAAAGTGAACATCGGCAGCCCTAACTGGTTCGCAAGGGCCTCCGCCAAACGGATTTCCGTGATGATGCCATTGGACACGAGAATGTCGCCGAGCCGTCTCCCCAAACGTTTCTGCTGACTTAGGGCATCCATCAGCTGCGTCTCGGTGATGGCCCCGGCCTGCACCAGAATATCTCCCAGCTTGGGCTGGGCCTTCATAATGTCCCTGATCGAGGAAGCGATGGATTTGTTAGGCCCGCCCGACTGCGCAACCGGGCTGTCCGTCGTCGTTGCAGCCGCGGGGGCGCTGGAAACGGGAACGGCCAGTTTTGCCGCGCCCGCGTTCTGCGGGTCGAGGTCCGGTTTTTTCGCCGGCGGCTGCGCCATCGCAAGGTTGAGCGAAGCTCCGGCCCCGGTCGCCGCCAGCGCCGAGAAAATGCTCTGCTCCGTCGCCAGCGCAAAATGGACATCAAGCGTCGTTGCCGCGCGCACCATATCCTGAGCGACGAGGTCCAGCGGGTCGGAAATGGCCACGACAAGCGCGCCGCCGTTGTCTTGCAACTCCAGCGGAAAGGCGCCCAGGCGTTCCATCAGGGCTCTGGGCAGGGAGTTGAGGGCCGAAATATTCGTGAGGTAGTCTCCGACGTTGACGACGGGCAGCATGAACTGAAGCCCCAAGGCCTCCGTCACCTGCTGCGCCGTCACAATACCCTTCGCGACCAGCATGTCTCCCAGTCTGTCGTCGGAGAGTTTCTGTTCCGCCAGCTCTTTCAGCGCTTCGTCAATCTGAGCCTGATTAAGAGAACCCAACTCGACAAGAATTTCACCCAGTTTTTTTCTCATTGCCATACATTGCCCCCCGCCCGATCGAGCGATAAAAAAATCCTTTATTCCGCGTTCCAAGTTTGCCCGCCGGCTCCTTATCACGATTTTGGATTATAATTACCGAAGAAAACGCAGAATGAGCCTGTATGGAGATTATACCCCATAAGCGTGGATATGCCGAAGTGTAAAACACTCTTTATTCCAACAATTTCAAATGCAAACATTTACGAGAGCTTTTTAGCGTCTCGCATACGTTTCCAGCTCCCGCCGCACGGCGTACAGGCGCATATATTTGCCCTTTATCGAATCGAAGCCGAACTTGAGATAAAAAGAACGCGCTTTTTCGTCTTTGGCATCCTCCGCCATAACCGACTAAGCCGCAACATTTGATAGGCTTCCGATAATGGCTCGGCCTTTGTTTTATCGCCGCCTGCAAAGTCTCGTTCTCTACTTTCAGAGGACGTATAAACATCCTTACAAGCTGCCTAAGACGGCGTTTGCCATTGAAAATCTCCTCCCTGACAAGAGTACTGCTATTTGCATTACGCGTCAAGCAACTTGCCGCAAGCGCGAAAATCAAAAAAGGCTCCCGTCAGATGAATTGACGTCAATATTCAAGCTCCTGTAATGGGGCGTGCAAAAGGGATACCTGCACGCCCCTCCGTATGTACGGACAACACAGCCTCGGCGTCTATGTGGGAAAATTACGCGCGTTCTCCTTTCATTCGTCCTCCTCCGCGTCTTCTTCAACCGGCACGTAAAAGTCCGCGCCTTCCAGCGCCGCGCCGACGTAAGTCCCGCGGATGAATTGGATGTATTGGTCCTCTGTTTCGTCATCGCGTTTCTCTCTCAGCCCCAGAATCGCGCGGACCTCGCGGGGCGAGAACCCCTCGCCTATCCATGAGTCGTAGAGGTGGAATGCGCCCGTCGCGTCGGCCATCCAGAAACGGAATCCGATGGTGCGGTCGCGCTCCGCCGTGTAGGGACTACCGCTTGGCTCGCGGTTGGTAGCGCCGCTCGGTTTGTAAGGCATCTGCAAGCCCTGAACGACCTTCAGAAAACGTCTGGGCGCGTTGGCTGCTTTTTCGTTGACGCCGTTGTTGTCGTAAGCGATACCGCCTCTCCCGTTGCTTCCGTAGTCCCAGCCCCGCATGGCGTAGAGGCCGAAAATCGGCGTGGTCTGGTTCGGCAGCGGGCTGGCGCGCCAGGGCCTCAGAAGGCTCAGCCGCCCGTAGATTCTGTCGCTGTACTTTCCGTTGTAACGTGTATCGCCCTCTTTCGTTTCCCTTTCCACATAGTGCCCACTGTAGTAATACTGGCCGAACGTGTTGGCGTTAAGGTCGCCAGCCTGAGAGATTGTGGTAACGCCGTCCGCCGCGCCGTACATCTTTATCGCGGTGGGCGGCGTCCAGACGGAATGAGCCTTTCCGGTCCTGTCGGCGTCGACCTGTCCCGCAATGTCCCTGCTGTAAACGGTCTCGAAAAAATCCGGCGGCATTATTTTTTTCGTCTCCGTATCGGCGATACCGAACGGGTCGTTTTCGTTGTACGCCGCTTCGATTTCCGGCTTCACGAAATTCCGCCATACATAGTCGTAGCGGCCCCCATTGTTCTCAACCCAGCCAAAATCCCAGCCAAGGAAGGCTTCTTTCCACGAACGCACCCTCATTCCCCTGCGCCGGAAGGATTGGGCGTCGCCTCTCTGCGGTTCGGGGTCCGCGACGATGTGCTGCATGGCGTTTCCCAGCTTCTTGAACGGGGACGGGTCGTCGCCGCGCCAGGCGTCGCCCTTGAATTTCCCGTACCAGACAGGCTTGGAGTAGACGTAGTACCGCGAGTTGTTCCAGTCTTTCATGCCCTTCTTGAGCTGGATCATCTCGAGGCGGACGAACATGTCGCCCTCCTGGTGCACAGGATTGGCCTTCTCCGCGGCGCTCCCTCCATCGTGATGAATTTTGTATCCCCACTCGTCTTCGACGTCATCCGGCGTGATATTCCTCGTCACTTCGAGGACGGTCAGCTTGTAAATATGCCTCTGGAGCCAAAGTTCCTTCTGCCAAGTTTCGTCGGCCTTGTCGGCGGCGGTGGCGGCTCTGTAGTATATATGCCAGGAACGATCCCACAGAAAACCGAGCCGGCTATCTTCCCCCGCGCCCAGCATCTCGGAGATTTTCGTGTTTTCGACCCCCGGTACGTCGAGGTAGCGGTGCCAGGACTGCATGTGCTTTGGGGAGTAGTGGCCATAGAGGGTACTCATGCCGGACATCGTGCCGTAGCCGACGTTGTCGTAGGAGAAACGATCGTTCCGATTTTGCGAAGTGTCGCCAGCGATATCGTTTATATAATTCCTGTTGCCGGCGGAGAATGGCAGACGGTAATGGAGCGTCGCGTCGGATGCGGCCCCGGCGTTCTCGTTGAAATTCTCCTCGCCGATACCCGTCGGAGTGAAAGGCGTGAAAAAGGAAATCTCCCCCGGCGCGGGGTAGTCCGCTTTAGCCGCGTCGTAGAAATACATCTGACGCACGCCCCACGAGGCGTTTCCAAGCTCACCGTAAGAACTGCCGCTAAAACCGAAATATCGCATATGAAAACCGTTCACCCAGGGGTCGTACTGGAAGACATACCCTCCTGAACGGTAAGATGTGCCGGATGTGTTCACTCTCGAACCGCTCAGAAGGACTCCGAAGCCGCCGGCTGTCTGCATTTTGGCCTCCAGATCGAAATAAAGGGCGTAGTTCGTCGGTCCGTAAAAAATCTTCTCGGCAGGCGCGTCCCTCGAAATCGTGTGGGCGAAGTCTCCCGGAGCGAATTTCAGCAGGATCACATGCGCCGCGCCGGACCCCACCTGCCCCGACATCTTGAAATAGCGCCTGTTGGCCTCGTCCGTATCGATAGTCAGTGTTCCGTAGCCGCCGCCGGTGTTCTGGAATGTTCTTCCGTCGGTGGTCTTCGCGTCGTAAAATCGCGCGACCATTTCTCTGAAAAAATTTTTTTCATCTTCACGGTCTCCCAACTTGACGTAGACGGGCAGCCTTGTCCAGTCGGAGCCCGCGCTTTTCCGGTAGCTGGCCACGAGAATCATGTAGTGATACTTGTATATGTCGGCGAGTATATCCAGCTTGGATTTTCGTCCGTAGACAGGCTCAGGCTCCACTTCGACACAAACGCGCCTCCTTGCCGTGTCGGTATAGTCGCTGTTCAGCTGCCCGCCGGTGACGGCCAGCAGCCGAAACCCCATATCGTCGAACGGCTCGGTTGTCACCTCCGGCGGCAATTTCATTTTTTCTCCCGGACTGATATTGCCCAACACATGCCAACCCGCTCCCTTCTCCCAATACTCGGCAGGAATTCGCTCTTCCAGGTACTTCCCAATCGCCTCGGAGTTCTGCTTCACGTCCGGGCTGTTCACGACGTCATCGACAAACATGGAGTTCTCGTCGGCGAAAATCCACGTGAAAAGGACGTTTTCATTCAAGTTTTTAACGAAGCCCTCGGCTTCCTTTCTCGTCTTCAGCTTCAGAGTCAAGCGCGCGTCCAGCTCCGTGAAGTAGTCGAACTTACTCAAGGATTTCCATGTGTCGGGGTGCGCATAATCGAAAGAAATCGCCCCGCCTTCTTTATTTATGCTGCCGTAAGCATCCAGGGCCGGCGGCCCCGCCACCCGCAGCCTGTAGCGCAGGATACGCCCCATGGCGACTTTCTCTCCCCACTCTCCCAACACCCCTTCGGCGGCGTGGGTGAGTATCGTGCGGTTCAGGTCCACCGTTTTGCGCTCGTCCGCCGCCCCGTAGGCGGCTCTGATAAAAATGCGCAGCAAGCGTCCGCCCTTCCGGTTGCCCCCCTTCGTGTCGAAGGATATGTCCTCTATAGTACTCGGAGCCCGGAACTTTTTCGTCCACAAGCGCGCCATCTTCTCCTATATAAATATGACGCGTTTCTTTGCCGCCGGGGTTCAGCACGACGTAACGCCAATCGT
>JAISWV010000197.1 GCA_031270755.1 Synergistaceae bacterium | reverse complement strand
CCCAAATTGAATTTCTATCTCTAAATTCCCACCTCGATTTTAAATCAAAGGGCTGAAGTTGGAGCGGCGGCGATCGGAATTTCTTAAATTTCTTAAGAAAAATCTATAGGTCCGAGTTTTAGGCGAAACATATGTCGATTGAATCTAGATTTACCGACATTTCAAGAATCGAGGAGAATCGCAAGCTGTAGATTCGAGATACGCAAAAGGGCTTGACGAAATCAGAAATATCCTTATGATTGGGGAATGAGAAAATAATTTGGCATTCCACATTCCGCATTCCAAGCAATAAATATTGTAATGACAATAGCTGATGTGTATTTTTTGTGGTTTCATGTGATTTAACGGAAAGAAGGGTGGACGCATGATCGAGAAACTGCCGGTGAGCAAAAAGCTGAGGCAACTCGCTACGGAAGAGCTGCGTGCGGCCATTCTGGAGGGTAAAATTGCCCCAGGAACGCGGCTCGTGGAGAGAACCCTCGCCGAGGAGATGGGTATCAGCAGAACTCCCGTACATGACGCGCTTAACAGGCTTGTCGTTGAAAATCTCGTAAAAAAACTTCCTAACAACGGATTTGCAGTCGCACAGATCGAAAGAAAAGATATCATCGAGCTTTATACCATCCGCCTTCGGTTGGAACCGTTGGCTGTCGAATGGGCCATTTCCCATATATCGCCCTCCATTATCAGAAAGCTGAAAAAAAATATCGAACGCATGGAAAAATGTTTGAGCAAATCCGACATAGGCTGCATCAAAGAAATGAACATACAATTTCATCAAATCCTCCTTTCGGCAGCACAAAGTCATGTCCTTGCAAGTTTCATCGAACAAGCGCAGATCAATTCCAGGCTGTTTCGAATTCGCTCCCTGAGCGCGCCGAATCGCACCACTCAGGTCATCGCCGAACACAAGACCATAGTGGAGGCTCTCGAAAAAGCGGATGTAAAAGCAGCCGTCGAATCCATGACAGAACACCTGACGAACGCGTTGAATTGGAGGCTTCTCTTGCTTGAATCCCACAGCGGAAACGGGGTGGAAAATGAAGATACATGAATTTGTCGGCCGGCGCGCTTGAATTTTGCCGGGGATCGTGTAAAAAAGGGGTTTAGAAAGCGGTTTTGGACAGTTTTGAATTGAGAAGAGGGGGTTTCGATTCATCATGAAGCAAACCAAGACAGTTGTGATGGTAGTTCTTGCGCTGATTGCTTTGTTCGGGGCAATGCCGGGGACCGCTGGAGCCGCGTATCCAGAAAAGCCCATCGAGTGGGTTATCTGGTCTTCACCAGGCGGCGGCGCCGATATCTTCGTCCGCAGCATGGCCAGAATCCTCGAGCCGTTTGTGCCGCAGCCTTTCGTGCCTGTGAACAAGAGCGGAGGAGGCGGCGCGGTCGGTATGGCTTACGCGGCTTCCAAGGCCGCGGACGGCTACACCATACTCGCCGTCACGCCGAACTTCGTTCTTACGCCCGCCCTGGGCAGGTCCGCAAAGGGGCCGGCGGACTTCGACGCGATAGCGCGGGTGGCCGTCGAGACGAACGTAGTGGCTGTCAGCACCAAATCTCCATATAAGACGTGGGACGAGTTCACGGCCTACGCAAAGGAAAAGGGCGGTGTGAGCTGGGGGACTTTCGGCGTCGGAACGTCCGACCACGTGGCGTCCGCGAAGCTCTCCAAACTGGCGGGGATCAACTCGCGGTTCGTACCCTTCGAGGGCGGCGGAGATTCCCTCGCATCCCTCTTGGGCGGGCATATCGACGTCCTGACGAATAACCCCAGCGAGCTGGCGGAGCAGATTGCCGCCGGGGAAGTCCGCCTCCTTGGCAGCTTCAGCGAGGAAAGATGGAAGCCTTATCCCGACGTTCCCGCCTTCAAAGAACTGGGATACGACGTGGTCGTGCCCACATGGCGCGGCGTCGTCGCCCCCAAGGGAACTCCGAAGGAAGCTATCGACTTTCTTTCCAATGCCATTCAAAAAGCCATGACGGAAAAAACCTTCCTGGACTATCTTGCCGACAATGGTTTGGAGCCGGCGTACCAGAACGGAACGGATTTTGCCCTTTTCGTTGCCGAGCAGGACGGTTTTTACAAACAGGAACTTGCGGCTCTGGGGCTCAGCAACAAAAAGTAGCCTTTAGGTTATCGTTGCGGCGCGCCGGAACGGAATTTCAGTTTTCGGCGCGCGCTTTTTTCGTTACGAAAGGAGACCGGCATTCCGATGAAAAATTTTAAGTATGTAAATTCCGTACTCGGAGCGATTTTGTTTCTTTTTGGAATTTGGTGTTTTGTGAAGTCGGGGGAGTATGTCCCACTGATCGAAATGGAAGGACAAGTTGGCGCCAACGTATTTCCGGAGCTTTTCTCGGGAGCTCTCATGTTTCTTGCCGCGCTCATGGTGATCTTGGACGTGAAAAATTTCACGAAGCCCACGTTCGTATCCTTTGAAAGTTTCGGGATTGTGGCCGTGATAAGCGTTTTATGCTTTGTTTTCTGGTATTGCATACCCAAGGCGGGCTTTCTTTTCTCCGCGTGCATTTTCACCTGTGTGCTCACTTTTTTGGCGACGCGAAAAATACGGCCATTGGACCTGGTATCCGTCGT
The DNA here is from genome assembly GCA_031270755.1 of Synergistaceae bacterium. Taxonomy (GTDB): domain Bacteria; phylum Synergistota; class Synergistia; order Synergistales; family Aminobacteriaceae; genus JAISLU01. The sequence continues at coordinate 2,493 of JAISWV010000197.1, read as the reverse complement.
CGTTGTCACGGGGCTCATTTATTTTGTTTTCGCTACGCTCCTTAAAGTTCCCCTTCCGCACGGATTCTTCATCTAAAGGCGTAAGAAGGAGAGTGAAATAATGGGATCCGCTTTTTTATTGCTCGATGGATTCAAAGACGTCCTCACGTGGAACGGCCTATTGAGCGTTTTCGTCGGCAGCGCTTTCGGCATTACAATCGGGGCTTTGCCGGGGCTGAACGCCTCCATGGGGGTCGCCCTGCTCCTGCCGTTGACCTATGGCATGGCTCCCCTGCCCGCCGTCGTCATGCTTCTGAGCATCTACTGCGGCGCGATCTACGGCGGTTCCATCACCGCCATCTTGCTCAGAACCCCGGGAACCACCGCCGCCGCCTGCACCGTCTTCGACGGGTACGAGATGGCCCAGAACGGCGAGCCTGGCCGCGCCCTCAGCATGGCCGCCACGGCTTCCTTCATCGGGGGCATTTTCAGCGTCATCGTCCTCGTTTTTCTTTCCCCTCCCCTCGCCCGCATGGCGCTCATGTTCGGGCCGGCGGAGTACTTCGCGCTCTGTTTTTTCGGTCTCAGCATCATCACAAGCCTGTCCACCGACAACATGATCAAGGGGCTGGTCTCCGCAGTGGCGGGCCTGCTTTTGGGCACCGTGGGGATCGACATCGTCACGGGCGTATCGCGCTTCACCTTCGATATGCCGGAGCTTCTCAACGGCGTGTCCTTCATTCCGGTTCTGATCGGTCTTTTTGCCGTATCTCAGGTGCTGGTCACTTATGAAAAGGGCACGGACGATCTGGGGGGCGCGAAGCAGAAGATCTCCGGCGTTACCATAAGCTGGAAAGACCTTCGAGATTGCTCCGGCACGATCGCCCGTTCCTCCGTCATCGGAACGATCGTGGGAATACTGCCCGGCGCGGGGGCGACGATGGCTTCTTTCATCAGCTACAATGAGGCGCGCCGGTGGTCGAAGCATCCTGAGCTGTACGGTAAAGGATTTATCGAGGGCATCGCCGCGCCCGAGTCGGCCAACAACGCAGCCACGGGCGGCGCTATGGTGCCCCTGCTCTCCCTCGGCATTCCCGGTTCTGAGACGACGGCTGTTCTCATTGGGGCCTTCATGATCCAAGGACTCAGGCCCGGGCCGCTCCTTTTCAGGGAAAACCCTCAGCTTATCTACGGCCTGTTCGCGGGGATGGTTTTGGCAAACATCGCTTTTTTCGTCCTGGGGATGCTGGGCTCGAAACTATTTGCGCAGGTCACGAAAATTCCGAACCGAATTCTTTTGCCGGTCATTCTTCTATTCGCGTCGATTGGCTCTTTCGCCGAGAGCAACAGCCTCACCGACGTGTTCCTAATGTATTTCTTCGGCGTTGTCGGTTACTTCATGAGGAAGTTCGAGTTTCCCGTAGCGCCGCTCGTGCTTGCGCTCGTTCTGGGGCCGATGGCTGAGAGCAACCTCAGAAGGGCGCTCATCATCTCCGCCGGAAACTGGAGTACGTTCGCCACTCGCCCCATCTCGGCGGTTCTTTTGCTGATCGGTTTCTTGACCCTTATCATGCCTTTTGTGCGTATGGTCAAGGATCGTAAGAAGGCAGTTGCCGCCTGACATTCATATCGTAAGATCGTAAGAAAGGAAAACCATTTATGACAATCATCAACAAAGAAAAGTGCGTCGGCTGCAAGACCTGTATCAAATACTGCACGGTAGAAGCGATTCATTATCTGCCCGAGGAAAAGAAATGTTTTGTGGACCCCAAGCGGTGCACCGAGTGCTATGTCTGCATCCGCAAAAAAGTCTGTCCACTGGGTGCAATGGAGACGATTCCACTGGAGACCTTTTACCATCAATTCCAGCACGTCATGAGCGACCCGGTGGAAAACCACGGCGTCACGGGTGTGACAGGCAGAGGTACCGAAGAGGTCAAAACGAACGACGTAACGGGCCGTGTCAAGAAGGGCTTCGCGGGGTTCTCCATCGACATGGGGCGCCCAGGACTTGGCGTCTATCTGAAAGACGCGGAAAAGGTGGCCATGGCCATGGCCGCGGCGGGATTGGAGTTCGAGCCCCCGGAGAACACGCCGCTCTCCTCCCTCATGACAGACATGAAGACGGGAAAGCTCAAGGACGACTGCTTGGACTATCATCTTCTTTCCGTTATCATCGAAGGAAACTGCCCAATCTCCCAAATGGCGGATGTTTTTAGGGCGTTGCAGAAGGTCGAGAAAGAGATCGACACGGTGTTCTCGGTGGGCCTGATTCTCCGCGTGGACGAGAACGGGGAAAATCTGGCGCTCAAGGAGCTGGACGAGCTCGGTATCCCTCAGCCGCACCGCGGCAAGGTCAACGTCGGGCTTGGGCGTCCTCTTTGCACGCTGTAGTTTGCTCGATGTATAAAGAGGAGGACACGGAACTATGACGCATTCACTGCACAGATCGGGAGATATCGAATCGCAGAATAGGGACTTCTGCTGGTTCATGTACCAGACCAAGGGGGTCAA
>JAISWV010000293.1 GCA_031270755.1 Synergistaceae bacterium | reverse complement strand
AGAGGGTCCAGGGAGCTTGCTCCCTGGCGGGTTCGGGCGGAGCCCGAGGTTTTGATCCTGCGGTTTTGGGGAAAATAGTTGCATTTAGTCTGTCTGTCCGCCGCGCGCGAATTCTTTATCGTAAATACGCAATTTTACGCAGATTTGCTATAATTAAATTCCCGTTATAATGGAGAATATATTTTTGAAAGGCGGTGATGAAACATTGAGGGTGAAATCCGGCCAGGTTTTGTGAGCGCTCTCTCCATCCTGTTCGTTTATTGATTGATTGCCTATGCGTGTGAAGGGAGAGTTTTTTGTGAAAAAATTTGCCGTATTGTTTTGCCTCGTGGTACTGTCGGCTGCTCTGTTCGCCGGCACGGCGCGCGCCGCGGATAATTTCGACGCCGATATCACGGTGGTTCAGGCGCTCGACATGATATCCTTCGACCCGGTCGGCACGTCCGACCTCTCCAACGCTTACGTCACCTATGAAATTTACAGCAGGCTTTTCAGTTTCGACGCGCAGTTGAAACCGATCAAAGAATTGTGTAAGGATTATAAAATTGTGAGCGACACCGAATGGCATTTCACCATTTGGGAAAATGTCGAAAATCACGACGGGACGATCCTGACCGCGGACGACGTGGTGTATTCCCTCAACAGAACCAAGGCCGGCACCGCCATCGGCGCGCTCTTTACACCGGTCAGGGAGATAACCAAAGTCGACGATTACACGATCTCCATCACGACGGACGGCCCGTACCCCAGCCTCAACGCGGCCCTCTCGCACACCGCCACCTGTATCATTCCAAAACATTACTCGGAGAAAGCCGACGCCGACAAGGACTGGTCACGCCCCGTCGGCAGCGGCAGGTACAAGTTCGTCAGCCGCATGATCGGCGACAACGTCAAACTGGAGCGCTTCGATAACTATTTCAACAAGGATGACATCGCGAAGAACAAGACACTGACCTTCCAGATCATTCCGGAGGGCACGAACAGAACGATCGCCGTGGAGACGGGGAAGGCCGATCTCAATCTGGAATTTGTGGCCAACGACTACGACCGCGTGATAGGCCACCCCGACCTGAAACTCTGGGAAGGGCCGTCCATGACGGTGTGGCATCTCGGCATGGATAACCAGGCGGAATGGCTCAGCAACAAACTCGTGAGGCAAGCCGTCAATTTCGCGATCGACCACGACGCCTGTATGCAGGTGGGACATAACGGAAAAGGGGAGGCGTTTTACAACAGCGCCACCTTCGCGCCGCAGTGCCTGGGCGCCGTAAATAACCCGCTTGACAAATATTCCTACGATCCGGAAAAAGCCCAGGCGCTCATGGATGAAGCGGGCTGCCCCGGTTTCGACACTCAGATCGTCGTCTTCCGCGACGAGGCCGAACGTATCGCCACCGTCATCCAGGCGTATCTCTCCGTCATTAACATCAACGTTGAGATCGTAAAGATAGAAAACGCCGTGTTCGCGTCCTACATCCAGGATCATAAAGCCCCCATGTTCGTCACGAGCTGGGGCTGCTATTGGGATCCCGACATGTTCCTCGCGCGCCGCTTCTCGAAGGCCGGCATCGGCGGCGTGAACCGCGTGTGGTATCTGAACCCCGATCTGGACAAATTGATCGTGGAGGGGCGCAGCACCTTTGAAGAGGAGACGCGCGCCGGAATATACAAGAAGGTTCAGGAGTTCATGGCAGAGGAAGTGCCTGAAGTCGACCTTTACGCGAGCTTGATATACGGCCTCAGCAACACGAAGCTGAAGGGTGTCAGCTTGAGCGGGGAAAGGGCTTATAAGCTCTACAACCTGCATTATTAGCGGCAAAAAACCGTTCCGGCGTCCGGCGTCATCAAACCGGACGCCGGAACGGTAAATACCCGCCCGGCTGACATAAACTCAAATTAATGGGAATGGGGAGTATCGTATGGCAAGATACGTCATAAAGCGATTGTTGTACATGATACCGGTTGTTTTAGCCCTGATGCTGGTCGTCTTTTCGATTTTGTACATGACGCCGGGCGATGCCACGGTCGTCATCCTCGGCAATGAATATACCAGGGAAACAAGCGACGCCCTCAAGGCGGAACTCGGCCTGGACAAGCCGTTTATCGTCCAGTATTTCAATTACGTGGTCAGACTCGCGCGGGGCGACTTTGGGATGTCGTACATAACCAAGGCCCCTGTTATCGAGCAATTGGCCCCCCGGTTCGTCAATACCGGCGAGATAGTGATCTGCGCGATGATATTCTGCGTCTCACTGGGCATTCCGATAGGCATTTTCTCGGCGACGAAGCCCGACTCGTTTTTCGCGAAAATCACTATGGTCGTGGGGCTGATGGGCGTCTCGCTGCCCATATTCTGGCTGGGGCTGCTCCTGATCCTGCTCTTTTCCGTGCGGCTCCACTGGCTGCCCTCGAGCGGCATGAGCGACGGGTTCCTCAGCCTGATCCTTCCGTCGGTCACGCTGGGATTCAACTATATGGCCAATATCATGAGAACCACCCGATCATCAATGCTGGAGGCCATACGCCAGGATTTCATACGGACCGCGCGCGCAAAGGGAGTCAATGAACGCGATATCGTCTACGTCCACGCGCTGGGCAACGCGCTGATGCCCACCATAACCGTCGTGGGCATCAACATAGGGATGCTTCTCGGCGGGGTCGTGCTGACCGAGACGGTGTTTTCAATTCCCGGCACGGGACGGCTGCTCGTGGAGTCGATCAACAAGCGCGACACGCCCGTGGTGCTGGGGTGTCTGGTCATCATGGCGCTGTGCGTCGCCATCTCCAATCTCGCGGTGGATCTGATTTACGCTTACATCGACCCGCGGATCCGCGCCCAGTACAGCGCAAGGAAAAAGAGAGCCAGGAAGGAGGACGCGTGATGGAAAATACACCGGCCAGGGTATTTATGACGAAAAAAGAATTCTACAGGCAATTTAAGAAAAAGAGCCTGACGATGGAGCTTTGGCTGCGCTTTTTGAAGAACAGGACGGCGGCG
>JAISWV010000029.1 GCA_031270755.1 Synergistaceae bacterium | reverse complement strand
AGAGGTTTTCGTTCTTCCTTGACGATCTTCACCCCTCCCTTAGCGTTTGCGCGCTGGGACGGGGCGATGCCCCATCGTTCAACGTGTACAGTCCAAAATCCTCATATGGTAGGCGTCGTCCCAGAAATAATACTCCAAGTGCGAGGCGGTCATGAAAAATTCCCGCATCCGAAGGCGCGTTTGCTCCGTTTCCTTGGCGGCCACGGCGTCCACCAGCTCGATAAATCGGTCCACTCCCGCGGAGAACGCCTCGTCGGAATAGGTTTCGATCCACTTGGCGTAAGGGTTGGGGGACGTAGCGACACGAGAGATGTGGTTGCCCACCTCGCGGTAGATCCAAAAACAAGGCAGCAGCGCGGCGAGCGCCTCGCCCAAGCTTCCCAATGACGCCGTGACCAAGAGAAACGACGTGTAACTCATGCAGGTTGGGTTCTCTTTCGCGGCGCGCTCGACTCCGTACTCCGCAAAATAATGTTCGTGCAGAGAGCGCTCGGCCAGAAGAGCGTTTTGCGCCGAGACCAGCAGGGTCTCGATATGATTTTCCCGTATGGCTCTGCCGCCTGCCACGGCAAGAGCGCGGGAAAAATGGACAAGATAGAGGCTGTCCTGCTGCATATAAACGCAGAAACGTTCTTTTGAAAGAGTTCCCTGGGCCAGCTCCGTGTTGAACGGGTGCTCGTAGATGCGCGTCAAGATTGGCTGGACGTCCTCGAAAACACCCTTGGAAAAACTCGCCTCAGAAAAGCTCGCTTTAGAAAAGCTTGCCTTAGAAACGCGGCCCGAAGTTTCACCGCAACAACTGTCGATCATCATGCTGCCTCCTCTGCCGCTTTCGCTGCATGGTTACAAAAAATCCTCATAAAGTTTCTATCCGGTATTCCGTTACCCGTCGTTCTGTCCTGTCTGCCACGAGGCCTATCAATGTAACAGGTTTCTCCATTCCGGTATACTTGTCGGCGTACCCTTTCCCGCGGATCTGCGTCATTGCCTCGCCGGCGGCTTTGGCCGCCGCTTCCGGGCCATCGGCGACCTTCATTTCAATGACGTACCGGTAACCGTTTTTTTCTGCTTCGATATCGCTGCGGCCCCAATAACTGTGGTTCTCCGCGATCGTGTGGATACGCGAGGACCAGAGCAGCGTGAAGAGAATCGCGTGATAGAAACTTTCCGCGCGATGAGGAATATGGTCTTTTATACTCCATTCTTCACTGTATTGACGTTCTTCGCGCTCGTAAACATCATAGGGCAGGCTCGCCAGTAAAGAATTGTAAATCCTCGGCAGTTCTTCCGCCTGCCCCTTTTCCAGAGCTTTCTCCAAATTGCCGGCGGCGACAACGCTTTCGGGAAGGCCGAATTTTCCGTAAAGGAAAAGGTTCGCCACCGAAGAGAGAACTTCCATGTTCGGGTAATCGAGGATAAGGAGATTATCGTCTTTTTCCCGTATGGTCAGGTACCCGCTCTGGAAGAGGAAGCTCTCGGGGGAGGCGTTCTCTATTTCCGTCGCGGAAGTGAAATTTTCGGACGCTTTACGCCCCCGGAAAGCGTCTATTTCCAAATCGTGCTGTTTCACATACTCGACTAAAAAAGAAGGCGTTGCGGAATCAAACCAGTAATTTCGAAATTTCATATCGAAGAAGAAATTTAAAGTGGAAAAAGGGTTATAAACACGGTGTTCTCCATTGAAAGAAAACCCGTCGTAGTAATCTCGGATTTGTTCGATGATTTTTTCCCGGTTTTCTTTCAACTGCCCTGCCGTATCGTCAATATACTCGCCGAAGCAGGAAAGCAGTTCTTCCTCCGTGTACCCCAGGATCGTCGCGTATCTGTCGACCATGGAAATATCTTTTAGGTTGTTCATGGCGGAGAATACGCCCATTTTTGAAAATTTAGTGATCCCGGTGATAAATACGAAATGTACGTATTCGTCGGCCAATTTTATCTGGGCGTAAAAATTTCCCAGAGTGTTGCGAACGACCGCCGCTTTCTCTGGAACGTCGAAAAAATCCAGTACAGGTTTGTCGTATTCGTCCACCAGCACCGCCGCGCGTGTTCCAGATTCCACGGCGACGAGTTCCAGAAGTTCTCTCAAGGCTGTGGAGGGGTTTTTTAAAGCCATATCGGACAACTGAATCGAATGGCGACGGGCGTTGGAAACAATCTGCAAGATTATGGAATTGTCCATTGTTTCGTCGCCTTTGTCAGTCACTACGCCGCTCATATCCAGCTTGACGACCGGGCGGGCTTTGTACTCGGGCCGGCCGAAAAATTCCTCGGCCGCCAGCCCGGCGAACAGTCCCCGTTTGCCGGAGAAAAGAGCGTCGAAGGTGGAAATGGTCAAGGATTTACCGAAACGCCGGGGACGTGACAGGAAATATGCGCTGCCGCTGTCGATAAGATCTATGAGGTATTTTGTCTTATCGACGTACAAGTATCCGCTTTCCCGGAGCTTCTCGAATGTCTGAATGCCTATGGGCAGTTTTGGAAGCCTGGCTTTCGTATCCATTTTCCCCTCCCATGCCAAACTCCCCCTCCTGCCCGAACAGGCTGGAAAAGGGGGAGTTTTTATATAAACGAATTCTTTGGCTGTGCTCAGGGCCGCGCTTTTCAGGGCTACGCTCCTTTGCGGACGATCTCCTTGATCTTCATGAGGCGGGAGAGGGTGGAGCGCTCCTGCTCGTCGAGCTTCATGCTGATGTAGCGGATGGTCTCCGACAGGTTCGGGATCATGACGTACTCCAGGGCGTTGACGCGCCGCCGGGTGCGCTCGATCTCGCCGGCCATGAGTCGGATGGCCTTTTCTTTGGCGGCCAGCTCCAGGAGGCGGAGGATCAGCTTGCTGAATTGCTCCAGGGCCACGTCCAGTAAAAGAGGCACGGAAGCGAAGCCGTAGTTCACGGGGTTGCCCTCCTGTCTGACGTGGTACTCGGGGACCAGGACGCTCATGACGTTCTTCCAGCTCACGGAGAGAGAGCATCGGGCGCCGGGAAACATCAGGGCCTGCTCCAGAACCTCGGGAGTCGTTTGGGCACGGGACAGAACAAAGGAGCCGAAGCAGTCCTTCAATTCCGCCTCTACCTGCTCGCGCAGCGCTTTACCCTCCCGGGCGCGCTCCAAAAACGCCTTGATCAAGGCATCCTGCTTGTCCTTCAGGAGCTTGTGCCCCCGCTTCGCCACGACCAGGCGCTTTTTCAGCCTGGAAAGCTCCATTCGATT
>JAISWV010000015.1 GCA_031270755.1 Synergistaceae bacterium | reverse complement strand
TCGGAGATCGACTTCGTGATCGAGTGCTCCGAGGAGGGCGCGGGGGACATGAATCAGCGCGCGGGCGGCAATTTCGCCAAGGCCGTGGCCGAGATAGCGGGGTGTGTCAACGCCTCGGGCTGCGACGTACGCGGATTCTGCGCAGGCCCCGTCAACGCCCTGATCGCCGGGGCTTCCCAGGTGGCTGCGGGCGCGCGCAAAAACTGCGTCGTCCTGGCCGGCGGGGCGATCCCCAAGCTCTATATGAACAGCCGCGATCACGCCAAAAAGGAACTTCCCGCCCTCGAGGACTGCCTGGGGAACTTCGCCGTGCTCCTGACCCCGGACGACGGGACGAACCCTGTCATACGTCTCGACGCATTGGGCAAACACTCCGTCGGGGCGGGTGCCGCGCCGCAGGCCATCACCTCCGCCCTCATCTACGAGCCCCTGACTGCCCAAGGGCTTTCTTTCGAAGACGTGGACAAGTTCGCGGCTGAGCTTCAGATACCGGAGATCACCCTCCCCGCCGGCGCGGGAGACGTGCCCAACGCCAACATCAAGATGACCGCGGCCCTGGCCGTCATGAAGAAAGCCATAGAAAAGAACGGGATGGACGACTTCATCAAGAAGCACGGCGTCATCGGCTTCGCCCACACGCAGGGACATATCCCCTCCGGCGTGCCTTTCATCGGCATCGCCTGCGACCACATCCGGGCCGGTACGATGAAACGCGCCATGATCATCGGTAAGGGCAGCCTCTTTCTGGCCCGCCTGACGAACCTCGCGGATGGGGGTTCCTTCATGATCGAACCGTCGCGGCTGCTCGCGAAAGGCCCCTCGGCGGGCGCGGACAAAACCGTCGATAAAGAAGACATTAAGGCCCTGATTTTGGAGGCGCTTTCCGAGATCGCGGGCAAGCTGACCCGGGTGGAATGATGGAGGCCGAAGCCATGACCGACATCAAAAAGCTGGTTGGGGAGTCCCTCGCGGAGATTGTAGACGCAGTGAAAACCGGCGGCGTCCCAAAAGCCGAAGGCCCGAAGGCCGGAGGCCCTAATATCCGGGTCGGCCTGATGGCCGCGGGCAGCGAGCTGGGAAGTGAAGAGCTCGCTAAAGGCGCGAAATTGGCCCTCGAAATGTACGGCGGTGTGACTCCAGTCATGATTGGACCCAGGGCAACGCCGGGTTATGACTTGGACTGGATCGAGACGAACGACTGCGAAGCGGACATTTCCGAGGCATTGGAAAGCGCGCTCAAAGAGGGGCGGATCGCCGGCGCTGTGGCGCTGCACTTTCCCTTCTCATTGGGCGTCACGACTATCGGGCGCGTCTTGACCCCCGCCAGAGGGCGCGCCATGATCCTGGCCTCCACGACTGGAACATCGGCCACAAACAGGGGAGAGGCCATGCTGCACAACGCTGTTTACGGCATCGCCGCAGCGAAGTCCCTGGGTATCGAAGAGCCGACCGTCGGCATCCTGAACGTCGATACCGCCCAGCCGGTCTTCCGCGCTCTCACGCGGCTGGCGGAAAGGGGTTACGGCGTGAAGTTCGGTTCGTCCGTTCGCCGGGACGGCGGCGCTGTCCTGCGCGGCAACGACATCCTGGCCGGGGCTGTGGACGTTTGTGTGACGGACACGTTGACTGGCAACGTCTTGATGAAGATGTTTTCCGCTTTCAATACGGGCGGTTCTTACGAGGCGACGGGCTGGGGTTACGGGCCTTCCTGCGGCGAGGGCTGGAAGAACGTCGTCTCCATCATCTCCCGAGCCTCGGGAGCCGCTGTCATTGCGGGGGCCCTCTCTTTCACGGCGTCGGCCGTGAGAGGCGGCCTGCCGGACAAGGTCGCCGCGGAACTCGCGGCTGCCAGAAAAGCGGGGCTCGACGAGGAGATCGCCGCACTGGCTCCCAAAGCTGCCGAGGTGGAAGAGGAAGCGAAAGCGCCGCCCGTAGAACCTACTGACGAAGAACTCCACGGCGTCGACGTTCTGGAGATTGAAAACGCGGTGAAAGTACTCTGGAAGGTCGGAATTTATGCTGAATCCGCTATGGGCTGTACCGGCCCCGTCGTGAAATTGCCGGCGAAATACACGGAAAAAGCCCATAACATTCTGCAAGAACACGGATATTTGTAGATCGCTCACCCGCTTGCGCTTGTGTGGCGGGCGGGTGAATCTCTCGTCTTTTGGAGAGAGTGGCTATGACTCAACATGGTACGACATTTTGTAGGAGGCGATGTATTATGGAAAAAAGAGAACTTGTCATTATCGGCGCCGGTCCCGCAGGGATGGCTGCCGCGATTTACGGTCGCCGCGCAGGGCTTGACGTATTGCTTTTGGAACGAGGAGCAACGGGCGGGCAGATCAATACCACAGAGGAGATCGAGAATTGGCCGGGCGTGCAACACGCGACCGGGCCCGAGCTGGGGAACATGTTCCGAGAGCACGCTCTCAAATTCAACACGGAAATCCGTCCTGCCGAAGTCAAAAAAGTCGAACTGCGTGAAGGCGCTAAAATCGTTGTCACCGACAAAGGCGAGATCGAAGCGGATGCGGTCATCCTGGCCACGGGGGCTTATTTCCGCCGCCTGGGCTGCCCCGGGGAGGCCGAGCACATCGGACAGGGAGTTAGTTACTGTGCCGTATGCGACGGCGCTTTCTTCGAGGACGAGGAGGTTGCTGTGGTAGGTGAGGCAACACGGCAGTAGAGGAAGGGGACTACCTAACGAAGTTTGCCTCGAAGGTCTATATCGTCCATCGCCGCGACGAGTTCCGTGCCGACCGGGCCGCAATTGAACGAGCGCTCTCCAACCCCAAGATCGTTCCCGTGTGGAACAGCGTTGTGGAGAAGATCGAGGGCAGCGGAGCCGTGGAGAAAATCGTCTTGAAGAACGTCAAAACCAACGAAATTTCCGACTTGAAAGTGGCGGGCGTTTTTATGTTCGTGGGCCAGGCACCCTACGACGAGTGCGTCAGGGGCTTGGTGAACGCTGCCAAAGAAGGCTGGATTCTCGCCAACGACAACATGGAAACCTCTGTGGAGGGCATCTTCGCTGCAGGCGACGTTCGCAGCAAGAATTTACGCCAAGTGGTGACGGCGGCCTCCGACGGAGCCATCGCCGCTATAGGGGCGTCTTCTTACATCAACGAACAGCTCCATTTACGGTCCGTTCTGTTGGAGCCCCAGACCGTGACGGCGTTCTTCTACTCCAGCGTCGACGCAACCCAGGCCCATCTTTCCAACGAAGCCGAAAAATTCGCCAAGGCCCAGGGAAAAAAGCTTCCGATCATTGACGGGTACAAAAACAGCCGCATGGCCGAAAAACTGGGAATCTCTTCTCGACTGCCTGCCTTCGTCGAGGTTCACGCTGGTATCGTCTCTAAGGTGACTTCTGTTTCCTCAGAAGCTGATATTGTATCTTTACTGGCTCCTTGAGACTCCAATATGACCCAATACTTATTTTTACTAAACACGACATGCAAATTTGAACAGGTACGATTTGCCTAACCTATACGGAAATACTGGCAATATTGGCTTTAAGGGAATCAATCGGGTAGGAGGCCGCTCATTAGTTGAACGGCCGTCCTCCCACACCACCGTACGTACGGTTCCGT
>JAISWV010000073.1 GCA_031270755.1 Synergistaceae bacterium | reverse complement strand
TACCGCGGGGAACTGTCACGCGGTTCTCGATCAAGTCCGTCTCCTTGATGGTGGCGACTGCCATGCCGCCCGACACCACGTCGCCGGCTTTGCAGACGGGCATCACCTCCCAGGAACGGTCCATGTCGATGGGGTCGAGGCTCGTGCCCCGGGCGAGAAAGCCTCCTTCTTTTTCCATCAGGCGGTCCAAAGGACGCCCGATGCCGTCGATAATGTGCCCGATGAGGCCGGGGCCAAGGCAGATGGACAAAGGGTGTCCCAGTCCTTTGACGGGCTCTCCCGTTTTTATCCCGGTGGTGTCCTCGTAAACTTGAATGACGCCCAGGTCTCCGTCCATGCGAAGGATTTCCCCCGTGAGCCCCAAATGTCCCACCTGCACCAGCTCGCGCATGGCGAAGCGGGACATGCCCGAGGCGTTCACCACGGGGCCGTTGATCATGGTCACCGTGCCCAGCTTCGACTCGAAATCCTTTTCTTTTCCCCCGTTCATTTCTTCATACCGCCTACTATCTATAATTCGGCCAGCACGGCCTTCGCCAGCGCGTCCGCCATCTCGTCGGCTTTGGACTTCCAGTCGGCAACCACACGCCATTTTTCCTCGTTCGAGCGCGAATCCTCCGAGCACAGAAACACTCCGCCCACGATGGGGGCCGGCGTCGCGTCGAAAGAAACGTCCAGGGAAAAGCGCCGCTTCAAAGCGTCGGCCACGGCCTCTCCATGAAGAACGTCCTCCGCCCGAAGCCGCAGTTTCACCTTCTGTCCCTTTGCGAGCCGCGCGCAGGCTTCGGCGGCCAATCCCGCCAAGATCGCGCCGTAATCGGGCCGCTTGTCGAACGCGGTCAAAGCGTCCTGGAACAACACCAGGGCTCTTTGAATCAGCTCGTTTTGCAGGCGCAGGCGATCTTTGTCCCGGGCGGACTCGGCCTCGATCAACTGGCGCGACGTCATTTCGCCGGAGCGCCGGGCCGCGTCGGCCTCGATGGTGCCCACCATGGCGTTCAGGCGCGCCGTCTGCTCGCTGGTCCATTTTTCAGCCTCTGCGCGGGCTTCTTCCAAAATACGCTCCCGCTCCAGGTCCCCCTTTTGCAGGATCATGGACTGGAGCTCAGACAGTTTTTTCCTTTCGTCGTACATGACAGCGTCGCTTGGCGTCGCTTTTTGTGTCATTCCAACTTCACCCCTATCGCCTCGCGGATGTACCGGGCGAGGAAATCGGCTCCGCGCCGAGTTCCATGCCGGTCCGGAATTTCTACCAAAAGCGGCAGGGAGCATCCAGAGCGCATTTCTCTGACTTTTTTCGGGATGCTTTCGGCCGCCAGCTCGGTTACCAGCAGAATACCCAAGTCCTTCATCGCCAAAGCGGCGGACAGCGCCTTTTCCGTCTCCTCCGGCCCATGCGCCACCACCCCGTCGATGCCCGCCAGTTTCAGCAGCACCAGCGTATCGTGGTTGTCGCTGATCAAAAAACCCCTCATGACTCGAGAACGAGGGAGCGCCGTCTTAAATTTTGCCCAGGATGAAAAGCGATATGACGAGGCCGTAAATCGCGATTCCCTCGGCTAAGCCCATGTAGATCAGGGTGGTTCCGAAGAGAGCGGGCTTCTCCCCCACGACCCCCAGGGCCGCCGCCCCCACAAAAGCGACGCCTATTCCCGCCCCGATGCAGGCGAGACCAGTGGAAAGCGCCGCCCCCATCAAGCCGAGACCCGCGCCGTCTCCCACCGCTGCCTGGGGCGCGTCCGCCGCGAAAGCCGCCGCGGAAAAACCGAGGACCAAAAACGCCAGCAACAAGGCCGCGGCCAGAACTTCCCTCGGTCTGCGAGGCACCCTGCCGTTTCTTGTCATCCAGAATCCCGTCCCGATCATCGCCGCCGCAGAACCGCAAAGAACCGTCAAGCTCAACATGCAAACCCTTCTTTCTTTCAGTTCCTATGGGGCTCTGCCCCATACCCCGCTCAAGGGTCCCGGACCCTTGAGAATCCCGTTTATTCATCTATTCTTTCGCTGTTTTCTTCCAGGAGACCGGCGCGAATTCCCGTCCGCCGCCTCGATAGAATTTCCCGAAAAACTCGTAGTACTCCAGGCGCAGGGTCTGGATGAAGACGATCATCCCCTCCAGCCCGATGATCACCAGATGCCCCAGCAACAGGATGAACGCGTGGTAGAGCTTTCCCCCCGGGGCGTTTTCCACCATCCGGCCCAGCATGAAGACGGCCCCGCTGAGCCCCACGTGATTCAGGGCGAAGGCCGCCAGCCGCACGAAGGAGGCGGTGTTGCTGACGAAGTTCAGCATCGCGTGGAAAACCGAAAAGACGTGGACCACTCCGCCCTCGTCCACCGACTCTCCCTGGAGAAAAAGTTTGGCGATGCCGTTTCCGAAGATCATAACCAGAAAAAGCAGTCCCATGACGGCGGAGAAAACCCCTGTCCCCAAAGCCATTTCCAAGTTCCCGCCAGTGACGGCGAGAGCCTGTCCCACGGCCAGCCAATAGAACAAAAGCCCCGCCCCTCCCTCCGGGCTGAGGAAAACCTCGCCCCATTCCCTTTTACGGGCGGCGTTCCAGATCTTGAAGCAGATCCCTAGCGTGAGGAAGACGATGCCGATGCCGATGGACACGGGCAAAATCTTGTTCACGTCCTTCATGGGGGACAGCCAGATCGGATGAATGAGCTCTTCGCTGCCGAACACGCTGCCGTACAAAAACCCGAACAGTACGGAGACCACTCCCGCGATTTTCATGACGGAGGCGATCGCGCGCCCCATGATCCCTTTTTTCTCCAGGAAGTACGTGCCCAGGATCAGGGCGGCGCCATGCCCCACGTCGCCGAACATGAAGCCGAAGAAGAGACAGAAGCTCACCGCCACCACGAACGTGGGGTCAATCTCGCTGTAGGAGGGCAGGCTGTAGAGGCGCACGATCTCCTGGAAACGGCGCACCAGCGGCAGATTGTGCAAAAGCGTCGGTAATTCGTGCCCCTCCCGCTCCAGGACGTCGCCGTTCTCCGCCAGGACCAAAGTGTGGGGGGCCTTTTCTTCGGCCATGGCCCGCACCGCGTCGAAGCTGTCCTGCGGCGTCCAGCCCGCCAGCACCGTCATCCCGGACAGCTCCCCCCGCAGCTGGCAAAGGGAGGCGATGCGCTGTTTCGTGTACACCGCCTCGTAGAGCTTTTCCAGCTCGAAGCGGTTTTCCGCCGCGTACCGGCCGGGCATATCCCGGTAGCTCTCCCTCTCCGCCTCGATGGCCTCCATGCGATAACACACCGCGTCCCGGTTGTCGTACCGCGCGTAGTCCTTGGGCTCCACCGGAATGAGATGGATGTGCACCGAGGCAAAAATCTTTTGGATCTCCTCTCGGTAATCGCTGCCATAGAAGACGACGACCGTGACCTTGTCCGATCCGTCCTCATCTTCGCCGGACAGGGGCATGGCGAGAATGGGGGCGGCGAGGCTCGTCTCCTTCAAGCGCCGCCAGTTCTCTCCCGTCAGGGTTCCCATAGAGATGCTTCCGTAGGGTGTGAAGGCCAGGTCCGAAAGGCTGCGCCCCGTCTCGCGGACGGCGTCGCCGAACTCCAGCATGACGCGCCACGTTTCGTACTCGCTCCGAAGTTCCTCGACCTTCACGGACCATTCGCTCAACGTCTTCGTCACCTCGTCGATCTTCCTCTCCAGCTCGGACAGGGAAATGGAGGGAACGCGGTCGACGATCCGGCACTGAGGAACGGGCATGCCCGACTTGGTCCAAAGCCCGCCCAGTTTCTCCAACAGCGCGTCGTAAGGATTTCCTCGGAAGGTCTGGAAACGGCTGCCCAGAGGATGAGAGTCCATCATGACCTCCGGCGCCATCGGCTCGAAGTTCTCCATTTTCAAAAGCGCCAAAGCGATGTTCTCGACTTCTTCCCTGGGACCGACAAACGAGACCCCAGCCATTCCCACAACGGCCATAACTCAGTTCTCCTTTCCCAAGGTCCGGACGAGGATCAAGCCAGCCCTGTTTTTGTCGAATCTGTAGCGCACCATCTCCACGACGGCCACCAGGTCCCGGACCTCCAGTTCTTTCAGTATCAGGTACGCCGCTACGTTCTGGAACCCCGGAGTGCCGGACAAGAACACCCGCTCCGCGGCGGCGAAAAGGAACTTGTAGATGTTGCTCTCCACCTGGACTTCGCGCAGGGCCGGGCTCTCGTTTCGCGCGTCGAACACATGCGCGTAGACCGTCTCCGCCAGCGATGCCGCTATGACGCCGGGGTCCGCGAAAGCCGCTTTTCTCAACAAACTGAAATCCAGGCGATAACGGGATTTCATAATCAAAGTCAGAGATTCCTCAGGGGACATGCCGAAAAAACGGCGCGCGCGGTAAATCCAGTAGAGGTTCATGAGATCGACACGGGTTCCCACCAACATCCGCATCATACGGCCTTCGTTGCCGCCGAGTTTCGCCACGGCCGCGTAAAGGCTGTCGAGGTGATAACGATCCAGGATCATGCCCAGGGCGAACGTGAGCCGCTGGAGATCTCTTCCCTCCGCCGCGTCTTCTTTTCCGCGGACGGCCTCCATCAGCGCCGTTCGCAGCGGCTCGCTCTTCACCGACATCAGTACGTCCTTCAAGGCCTCGCTGGACGACAGCTTCTCCTGATCGGCCAAGGTCAGCCGAAAGCCGGACACCAGGTCCAGCATCTTGGCCGGGGTTATGTAATCGCTCCAATCGTTGGTCTTCATGTGGGGCTGAAAATGATCCTTCAGGAGCTCGATGTCGAAGTCTTCGAGCCACAAGTCCAAAAGCCTTCTGTCCCCGAGTCCCGTATAGTGCCCGAAGGTCACTCCCTCTGTCAAGACGGCGACGTTCAGCAGGAACTCCAGCTCGGACCGTCTCATGTTCTCCAGCTTATACCCCTTCAAGACGGGAGCGTAGGCGCTCTTCCCCAGTTGAACGGCGATATCCCCCACCGACGCCTGCTCCAAAAGAAGCCGGAAGTCCTCGTTTCTCAGAAGAGACGCCCGGCGGACTCTGGCCTTGGCGGACTCCGCAATCCTCGCCCCGCCGCTTCCGAACGACATCTAAAATTGTCCTTGGGCCGCGTATCGGTTTGCCGTGTCCTCGGCTATTTTTACGATCAGCGCGGGCACGTTGGCCTCGAAGTGCTCCCGCATCTTTTCCCGGGATCTCTTCGCCAGCTCGGCGATGTGCAGGGCCTCCATCTCCGCGGCCTGCCGGGCGGACTCCACCTGAGCCCGCGCTTCTTCCCGCGCCGCGTTCAGGCGGGACTCCTGGTCGCGGGCAAATTTATCGCGGGCCTTCTGAATCACGGCTTTCGCCTCCTGCTCCGCGGCGCCGCGCATCTCCAAAGCTTCGTCCTCGGCCTTCAGCAGAACGTCCAGGACCTCCGACAACTTCATAATTTTCCCCTCCTCAACGATTCGAAAGCTTGATGCGGGTCAGGTCCTCCCGTTCGTTTTCGTCCAGCGCCGCGGCGATGAGCTTGATCTGTTCTTCGCTGCGGGGGATGAACACCTTCTCCAGAGCGTTCACCCGTCTCAAAGTTTTTCGTATCTGAACGGCCAGCCGGTACACGCTGGTCTCTATTTCGGCCAAGCGTGCGATCAAGGCCACGACCCGGCGGGCGTTGACGTAGGCGTTGTCCAGCACCGAAGAAGCGCCCATAGCGCTGCCCCCCATGGAGTAGATCGGCGACAGGTTGGGCTCGATCCGGTCCACCTCGGGAACGTCGATGCCCATCACCGATCGCAGGCGCACCACGAAACGGTTTTCCTCCGGAACGCCCAGCGCGATCTTTTCCACGCTGTCGATGCCCATCGAGAT
>JAISWV010000033.1 GCA_031270755.1 Synergistaceae bacterium | reverse complement strand
CTCCGCTGCGGCGGCGTGCGCGGCGGAGCAGCCGATGAACGCCATCAGCGTCACCAGCAAAGCGGCTTCGATAAGTTTGAAAACCAAACGGCACCCGTCGAGTTTCATAAAAATCCTTCCTTTCTAAACATTTCTAAACATTCAAGCTCAGAGGGGCGGAGCTCGCTCACCGATAAAGAAACTGTAACCGTTCCAACCCTATTCGCTCTTGCTCGTGTCGCAAACGCTTGCTTCGACTCAACGCGGCATGCAGGGTTAAATCTGCCGTCATTATAACAAAATAACAAAAAGCCGGAAAGCGCGGATACTCCTTTTGCAACCTTTTGCAAGGCCGCGATCGCGATCGCGACAACCTTTGGAAGACGGTGTGGGAGCGTTATTTCTGGGACGCGGAGAACAAGCGTATAATATTGCAAGCGGTGGAGTACCTCATGAGAATCGAGAATCAAGATTACGCGAAGCAGATAGTAGCCCATATAGCGTCGCTTGTAGAGTCGCTGAAGGAGGAGGAAAAGAACATGTATACGTCGGGTAGGTCGGGGTAGGTCGAGGGGTAGGTCGGGTTCGGAGTTCAAACATTAAATTATTGTTGGGTTTTAAATTGGCTTCTGATATAATGCCGTTCCGTACATGAGATTCTTGACAGAGATTCGTAATTGAGGAGGAAAGTTTTATGGCAGACCAGACAACGACGCCGGTGGCATCCCCTTGCGGTGCGTCCGGCGGCGGGAGTGGGAGCAGCGAAGGCGGCTCCCAGGGAAGCGCTCAGGGCTTGACGGGAATGGTATTACCGCTTGCAGTATTCGTTCTTATTTTCTATTTCTTTATCATCCGACCTCAACGCAAACGTCAAAAACAACACGACAGCCTTATCGGCGGCATCACCCGAGGGGATCAGATCATCACCGTCGGGGGCTTTTTCGGAACCGTGCGCGAAGTTCGGGACGATACGTTCATGGTCGAGATTGCGGACGGCGTGAAAGTTCGTGTGCTGAAGTCCGCCGTGCAGACGAAGCGTACCTCCACTCCCGCGGCCGAAGAGAAAAAGGATTGAAAAAAGATACTGAAAAAAGAACTGGAATAAACTGAAATAAAAGCCGAGCGAGATCGAAAGTTCATTTTCTATCGTGTTTCGGCGAAATAAATTTGCAGACGTGGGGTAGGGGATAAGGAATGCTTCGTAAAGACCGTACGCGGCTGTGGGGCGTGTTGCTCGTGGTCGTGGTGGCATTGGTGTACTCTTGGCCGATAGCGGGCAGGGTAAACTTGGGGCTCGATTTGAAGGGTGGAGCGCATATCGTTCTTCAGGCTCAGGACACGCCTGAAAATCCAATCGGAAAAGACGGGATCGACCGCCTCTTGGCCGTTCTGCGCAACCGAGTGGATCAATACGGCGTCGCTGAGCCGATCATTCAAAGCAGCGGTACCGACCGGGTCATCATCGATTTGCCGGGCGTGCAGGACCCTGCCGCGGCACTGGAGCTGATCGGCAAGACCGCGCTCCTGGAGTTTCGTGAGGTTTTGGACATCAGCGAACCCGCGCCTCCCGTGCCGGAGCGCCGGAATTACGACAACGACGAGCAGTTCGCGCGCGCGCAGACAAGATGGAATACGGCCGCCGAGGCGGCGAAGAACGCCGGAGCGCAGTTCGAAGAGCGCGCCAAGGAAATCGAGGGAGCCGTTGTCTCCCGTAACGAGGACGAAAGAGATATCCGCTTTTATCTTCTGGGCCCGACGGCGGTGGCGGGGAAAGACCTGCGGGACGCCTCCGTCAATTACGACAACCTGAACCGCATAGGGGTCTCGATCTCCTTCAACGATGAGGGCGCCGCGACCTTCGAAGAGGCTACGGGGCGGCTCGTGGGAAAGCAGCTGGCCATCGTTCTGGACGGGATCACCATATCGGCGCCGGTGGTGCAAAGCCGCATCGGGGGCGGCAACGCCCAAATCACCGGGAGTTTTTCCAGCGACGAGGCCACACGCCTGGCCATTATGCTGAGAGCGGGGGCCCTGCCGGTCAAGGTGGACATCGCCGAAAACCGCTCCGTCGGCCCAAGCCTGGGTGCGGACTCCATCCGGCAGGGAATTCGGGCCGGTTTGATCGGCGGAGCCCTGGTCTTCGTTTTTATGCTGATCTACTATCGGTTCAACGGCCTTGCCGCGGACATCGCGTTGGCCGTGACCATGCTTTTGGTTTTCGCCGGGTTGATCGCCTTCAAGGCGACCCTGACGCTTCCCGGCATAGCGGGCATCATTTTGACCATCGGAATGGCGGTGGACGGCAACGTCCTGATCTACGAGCGCATAAAAGAGGAACTCCAGTCCGGCAAAACCCCCTTGGCCGCGTTGGACGCGGGCTTCCGCAAGGCGCTTGTGACCATCTTGGACTCCAATATCACCACGCTGATCGCGGCGGTCGTCCTTTTTTACTTCGGGGCGGGGTCGGTTCGGGGGTTTGGGGTTACGTTGTCAATCGGCCTGGTGGGCAGCGTGTTCTCCAACGTGGTAGTGACCCGGGCCGTGCTGCAGTTTTTCATCGGGCAAAGACAACACGCCTTGAAGCGAAGTTAGGGGGGACCGTTCGATGAAAATTCTCGACAGCTTCAACTTTATGGAGTGGCGCAGGCCTGCCATGCTGGTCAGTTTGGTGCTGTTCGTCGGCAGCATGGGCTTGGTCGTGTTCAGAGGGCTGAACCTGGGAATCGACTTTACCGGCGGCAACGTGGTGACCGTGGAGTTCGAAACCCGCCCGGACGTGGGCGAAGTGCGGGAGGTCGTCTCGTCTGTGGTGGCCAAAGAAGCGATGATTCAGGATTTCAGCGACAAGGGCATCATCATTCGCACCAACGAGGACACCGACGAAAGCCGCGAACAGGTCGTCAACGCCTTGAAAGCGCGCTACGCGGATCTGCAGGTGATCGGATTCGAAAAAGTGGGGCCCGTGGTGGGACGGGAGCTCCGCAATCAGGCTTTGATAGGACTGACCGCGGCCCTCGCAGCCATTCTGATCTACATTACGGTTCGTTTTCAGTTCCGTTTCGCGGTGGTCAGCGTCGTTCCTCTGATTCACGACGCCGCGCTGGCTTTGGGCTTTTTCAGCCTGACCTGGACGGAGATTTCCTCGTCCTTTATCGCGGCGATTTTGACCATCGTGGGCTACTCGCTCAACAACACCATCATCATCCTCGACCGCATACGCGAAAACTGGAAAGACCTGGGGAAGAAAGGCATCGTGGACCTGGTGGACATTTCCATCAAGCAGACCTTCTCCCGCACCATCAACACGACTTTGACGACGCTTTTCCCCGTCATTGCCCTGTGTGCTTGGGGGGGCCCCGTCCTGTCCGCATTCAGCTACGCGATGCTGGTGGGCATCGTCGTGGGCACGTACAGCTCCATTTTCGTGGCCACGGGGATGATCGTCGAGTGGTGGCTGCGCAAACCGGAAACTCGGTAGACCTTCAAGCTCAGGGCTCCAACGGGCTTCGCTCCTCTGGGCTTGAACGTTAACGGCAAGGGAGGCGTTCTTTAAATGTTGATGAGACCCAGGAGGCTGCGGCGCACGGCCGCGATACGCGCGATGGTGAGAGAAACTCGCCT
>JAISWV010000030.1 GCA_031270755.1 Synergistaceae bacterium | reverse complement strand
CCTACGCCGGGGGCTTTTTGGCCCTGATGACGGCTGCCTTCTTCATCGAATGGCAAAACCTTCCGCATCCTCCGCGGCTGTTGATCAACTTGGCGACTTTGGCCGCTCTCGGGGTGATTTTCACCCGTATGCGGCGCAACTACGTTATCGAGGCGCTGATGGAGTCGCTCCTTTTGATGATGGCCGTCAAGATGCTGGAGGACAAAAGATCCCGCGACTACGTTCAGATTGTTTTGCTGAGCCTGGCCACGATTGTGTGCTACGCGATGCTTTCCGCGGAAAAAGCTTTCATCGTCTATTGCTTCGGGATCGGCCTGCTTTCGACCCTGATCTTGCTCCTCTCCACTTGGCTCGACAAGGAGCCCGGCGCTTTTTTGAATTTCAAGGTGATACGGCAGCTCTTTACACGCACGGGCGCTCTTTTTGCCGTCATGCTGCCCCTTTGTCTTCTGCTCTTTTTCGGCCTGCCCCGCACGACTGTGCCTCTTTTTGGGACGCGGGGTCAGTACGGCATCACCTCCACGGGCTTTTCCGATCAGGTCCAGCTGGGGGACGCCAGCAGCATCCAGTCCAACCACAAGCTCGCTTTCCGCGCGGAAATGCAGCCTTTGGACGGCGGGAGAACGCCCTATTGGCGCGGGATGGTGCTGGAGCTCTTCGATGGAAGAGCTTGGATTTCCTCGCGAAACAGCGGGAGGGGGCTTTTCGCCCCAGATCCGGACGCGCCGCGCATCGAGCAGGAGATTTTCTTGGAGGCGGGAAACCGCGGCTACCTTTTCGCGCTGGATCAACCCTTCGTTGTCAAGGGCGTTGACGTCATTTCGGACGGAGACGGAATTTTTCGTCACAGATCCCGCACGATCGGCCGCCGCGTGCAGTACAGCGCCGTGTCGGTTTTGTCCCCGCGGATGAGGCTGCTGGACGGCATCAACAAGAGGCGCTATCTGACGCTGCCCAATGCGTTCATTCCGCGTCTTCAGGCATTGATGGCGGACAGTACGCGCGGCATGAGCGATCGGGAAAAAATCGCCGAGGTGTTGGGTTTCTTGGGGTCACCGGAGTTTGCGTATTCTCTCGAAGGTCTGCCCAGAACGCAAAATGCCCTCGAACAGTTCATTTTCGTCGACAAAAAAGGCAACTGCGAGTACTTTGCGGCGGCGATGGGGGTGATGCTGCGCATGGCCGGAGTCCCCACCCGGTTGGTGACCGGGTACCGAGGCGGCGTCTACAACGAAGCGGGCGGGTATTACATCGTGCAGGAGCAGAACGCCCATGTCTGGGTCGAGGTTTGGAACGAGGAAGATGGAGCCTGGACGCGCTACGACCCCACCCCCGCCGGAGAAGGCGCCGGCTTCGGCATCTCCGCTTACGACACTTTGGAGATGTACTTGGACCTGCTGGATTACCAGTGGTCGAAATTGGTGGTGAACTACAACTGGGAGACCCAGATGGAGCTGGTGCAAAACTTGAGGGAGATCATCCGCAATCCGCACGCGTCCTTGACTCCGACGCGGGATGGGCTCCGCAGCCTGGGCTCCGCGCTGTCCGCTCCGGCTGGAGTTTTCGCCGCGCTGACGGCTTGCGCGGCAATTTATTACCTCCTGCGCGCGTTGAAAAATCGCCGCCCGGAAATGGCGCTGTTGAGGGATTTTTCGCGGGCGATGCGGCGTCACGGCTACCGCCGTCATGAAAGCGAGGGGCTTACGGAATTTCTGGCGCGGATCGACGACGCCAAGCTGCGGCTTCTGGCGCTACCCTTCGTCCGGAGCTTCGAAGAGCACTACTACAGAGACCTTCCTTTGGACGCCGCGGCCTCCCGCTACCTGCGCGGCCAAATCGATAAAATCTCGAAAAGACGGTAAACGCGCAAGCTCAGAGATCACGACGGCAAGAAGGGCAGACCCCACCTCACAACGCGGACAGCCAATCACGAGTTTTCCCGCGAATGCGTCGGTAACGGCGGTAAATTTATCTTCGGAGGTGTGATAGACTCGTGACGGCCGGCAAGAAAGCAAGAAGGCGAGAAGGCCGGTCTATGGGGGCGGTCATGATCTTCGGGCAATAAACTTTGAGTCTGACTTGGGTTTAATTTAAGAGGGGGGCAAACGATGATACGAACTCGGGAGAACTATTTCGCGTCTTTGAAAAAAATGCGGCCCAACATCCACAAAAACGGCGAGGCCATTGCGGACGTCACGGCGCATCCCGCCACGAAACGCACCGTGGAGAGCCACGCGAGAAGCCTGGACCTGGCACGGCAGCCCGAATACAAAGACGTCTACGTGACGAAGTCGAGCTTGACGGGCCAAGAGATCATGCGCTTCGACAGCTTGATGCAAAGCCCGGAGGACATGATCTGCAACGCCAAGTTGAAACGCCTCAATTATCAGACCAACGGCGTTTGCGTGGGCGGGATGTGCGTGGGCTGGAACGCCTTGAATGTTTTTTGGGCCGTGACCCACGACATCGACCGCGAAAACGGCACCGACTATCACGAACGCCTGAAAAAATGGGTCCTCTTTGCCCAGGAGCGAGGACTGCTGGTGGCCGGCGCTTTGACGGACGCCAAGGGCAACCGGAGCCTGAAGCCCTCTCAGCAAGGCGACCCGGACGTTCACCTGCGCGTCGTCAAGAAGAGAAAGGGCGGGATTGTCGTCCGCGGGGCGAAAAACATGATCTGCAGCGTCGCCGCCTCCGACGAAATTTTCATCATGCCCGGCAACGCCTACAAAGAAGAAGACAAGGACTACGCGGTGGCCTTCGCCATTCCCAGGGACGCGAAGGGCCTGACTATCGTGGAGACCCGCAGACCCAGCGACGACCGGGAGTACCAAGAGGGCTTCGACATTCCCGACACGGGGCACACCCAGGCGTATCTCTTTTTCGAGGACGTCTTCGTCCCCGACGACAGGGTCTTTCTGTGCGGGGAGTTCAAATACACCGGAAAGGTCCTCCAGAGCTTTACGGCCAACTACAGAGCCTGCATCGGGGCCTGCGTCGCCGGGCAGGGAGACGTGATGGTGGGGGCCGCCGTGAACATGGCGCGAGCCAACGGGCTGTCCCACAAGATTTTTATGGACAAGTTGATCCAAATGGCCGTCAACAACGAAACCACCTACGGCGTGGGGGTGGGGGCCATTGCCTTGGGCAAGCGGGACCCTTCCGGCGTTTGGATCGCCGACAGCCTCATGGCGCACACCAACAAAGTTCACGTCGCCACGCTGCCCTACGAGACGAAACGGCTGTGCCAGGAGATCGGAGGAGGCATCGTGGAGACCGGGTGCATCCCCTCCTATCGGGACTTTACCGACGAGAAATACGGCGCCTTGGTTCAAAAGTACCTGAAGGCCGGCGACTGTTCCGCCGAGTCCCGGGTGAGGGCGGCGCGCCTGGCGGAGTGGCTGACCATCGGAGCGGGCGTGCCGGGATGTATGCACGGGGGCGGATCTCCCGACGGCGCCCGATTGGTGGTGCGGGCCGTCACGCCTTTCGAAAAGTACGCCGAGCGCGCCAGGAAGATCGCGGGCATCGAAGAAGAACTGCAAGACCCGGCGGCAAAAAAATAATAAAAACCCGTAAAAACAAGGGCTCAGGCTCAGCCGGGGCCCTGCCTTGCAAGTCCAAGTCTATACGTCTATGCGTTCGTCGATTCTGGCGAGGTTCAGGGCGCGGTGAGACTCGTCGTCGATATCGATGACCACGGCGTTGATTCTGGGATCGGAATCGCAGACCTCGAACTTGAAGGGCAAGCCCGTCAGGTAGCGGGGCAGGACGGTCTCGGTTTTGACGCCGATAATTCCTCCATGCCCGCCGGTCATTCCCACGTCGGAAATATAGGCGGTGCCCCGGGACAGCACCTGTTCGTCGGCCGTCTGCACGTGGGTGTGCGTCCCGACCACCGCCGAAACCCGCCCGTCCAAATAAGCGCCCAGGGCTTTTTTTTCGGAGGTGGCCTCGGCATGAAAATCGACCAGCACCGGAATATTCGTACCCTCCGGGGCGCTCTTCTCCAACTCCTCCAGAGCCGCGTCCGCCGCTCTGAAAGGACAATCCAGGGGCGGCATGAATATACGGCCTTGCAGGTTCAAAAGCCCAAGCCTTTTTCCGTTGCGCTCGAGAATCGTATATCCCGCCCCGGGGCAGCCTGGAGGATAATTCGCCGGACGGACGATCCTCTTTTCCGACGCCAGCATGGGATAAAAAATGTTCTTGTCCCATATGTGATTGCCCGACGTCATGCCGTGCACTCCCGCGGCGAACAATTCCTCCATGACCTTCTCCGTCATGCCCTTCCCGGCGGCGGCGTTCTCGCAGTTGACGACCACAAAATCGAACCCTTCCCAGCGAGCGTTCAGAGAAGGAAGGATTTTAGCCAAAACAGAACGTCCGGGGCTGCCTACAACGTCTCCCACAAATAAAATTCGCATATGGTTTCTCAAACTCCCAACTCTTTATTGACTATTGACTCCATTACTTGGCGTACTCCGTGGAGCGCATTTCTCGGGAGACCGTGACCTTGATTTGCCCGGGGTACTTCATCTCTTCTTCGATTTTACGGGCGATATCGTAGGCCAGTTTGTGCACCGTGCCGTCGTCGGTGTTGTTGGGCATGACCAACACCCGCACTTCCCGGCCGGCCTGGATCGCGTAGGCTTTGCTGACACCATTGAAAGCCTGAGCCAACTCCTCCAATTTTTCCAGGCGTTTGATATAGGCGTCCAGGCTTTCGCGCCTGGCGCCGGGCCGAGATGCGCTGATAGCGTCGGCGCAGGCGACGATCACGTCGTAGATGTTTTTTGCCTCGACGTTCTCGTGATGGGAAGCAATGGCGCTGATGATCTCCATGCGCTCGCCGAACCGCTTGGCGAGGTCCGCGCCTATGGTGGCATGAGGACCCTCGACCTGGTGATCCACGGCTTTACCCAAGTCGTGCAGAAGACCGGCGCGGCGGGCCATTTCTTCGTCGATACCCAACTCGGCGGCGATCATGCCCGAGATATGGGCCACTTCCAGGCTGTGAGAAAGAGCGTTTTGTCCGTAGCTGAAGCGGAATTTAAGCTGCCCCAAAGTGCGGATCAACTCGGCGTGCATGTTTTTGATGCCCGTTTCCAGAAGCGCGGCCTCGCCTGCCTCCATGATCTGCTCTTCCACGTCCCGGGTCGCCTTTTCTATCAGCTCCTCGATGCGCGCCGGGTGGATGCGCCCGTCCATGATCAACCGTTCGAGGGAAAGCCGCGCTATCTCCCGCCTCACGGGGTCGAAGCTGCTCAAGGTCACGGCCTCCGGGGTGTCGTCCACGATCAAGTCGACGCCGGTCAAGGTCTCGAACGCCCGAATGTTGCGCCCTTCCCGGCCGATAATCCGTCCCTTCATGTCGTCTGTGGGCAGGGGGACGACGCTCACGGTGGCGTCCGAGGAGTGCTCCACGGCGCAGCGCTGGACGGCGGTGACGACGATATCCCGTGCTTTGCGCTCGGCCTCGCGTTTGGCTTTTTCCTCCAGTTCCTTCAACCGGAGCCCGATGACGTATTGGGCCTCTTCCTCGGTCTTGCGCAGCAAGATCTCCTGCGCCTCCTCCCGGGTCATGGACGCGATCTCCTCGAGCCGCACCATTTGCTGCCTCAAAACGGTTTCGACCTCGGCGGAGCGCTGCTCCAATTCCTCCTGCTTGCGCCGCAGCTCCTCTTCCTTATGGCTGACTCTGTCCAACTTACGGTCGAGGTTTTCCTCTTTTTGTTCGATTTTACGCTCCGCCCGCTGCATTTCGCTGCGGCGCTCTTTGATGTCCCGCTCCGCATCCTGACGAAGTTTGAAAATATCATCCTTGGCTTCTGTAATGCGGTCTTTTTTGATACGTTCGGCCGATTCCGCCGCGTCCTTCAACAGTATGATCGTCTGATTTCTAACTCCGGAAAGGCGGGTGTTATCTATGGTCTTGGAAATCAAAAAGCCCATCGCAGCGCCTGCCGCAACAGCCAATAACAAATAAAAAACAGAAATCTGCATAGCGGTATTTCACTCCTTCTCTTGTCCTTTTACCCCACAGCAAAAGGCGTAATTGACGATATCGTAAAGTCATAATTCAGAAAGATCTTCTTGGTTCAACCCTTGAATTTTACATTATACCAACAAGGATTCACAACCCCCGCGGCACATTTTTTATCTGCGTTCGGCGCAAGAAGCACATTTGCACAAATCACTCCTATGGGCCTATAATATGTGCATCGCTCTTGGCAGAATATAATTAAAAAATAAAAAAATATCTTGAACAAGCGAGGACTTTATCCCTTGAAATCCACAAATTTTTTGAAAGACGGTTTTGGGTACAAAGACTTGAGGGCATTGCCCCCCGGGAGCCTGAAAAATTTGGCCGCGGAGGTTCGTGAGCTGATCGTGGACGTGGTGGGGGAAAACGGCGGGCACCTGGGGTCGCCGCTGGGCTCCGTGGAGCTTTGCATCGCTCTTCTGCGAAAATTCGATCCCCTCGAAGACCGCGTCGTGTTCGACGTAGGGCACCAGGCCTATCCCTACAAGATTTTGAGCGACCGCGGGGACCGTTTTCGTACCCTCCGCACTTTGGGCGGAGTCAGCGGCTTCCCTAGGTGTGCGGAAAGCCCCTGCGACCACTTCGACACGGGACACAGCAGCACCTCCATCTCCGCGGGCCTGGGTTACGCGAAAGCGCGGGATCTTTTGAAGCAAAACCACCACGTGGTGGCCGTCATTGGAGACGCCGCCTTGATCAACGGGCTGGCCTTCGAGGCGCTGAACCATGTCAAAGAGACGAAAACCCGCCTGATCATCGTCCTCAACGACAACAAACACTCCATCAGCCCGCGGGTCGGGGGCTTCGCCACGATGCTGGCGCGGCTTTCCGCCAGCACGTCGTACAACAAGATCAAGTCGGCCATAAAAGACTGCTGCCGCGCGCTTCCCAAGGGCGAGGCATTGGAGAAAAGTTTGGAGAGTATCCACGGCCAGATCAAAGCCCTGGTAAAGCCCCAAAATATTTTCGACGAGCTGGACATAAACTACTGGGGTCCTTTCGACGGGCACAACATCGAAGAGACCGAAATGATTTTCGAGCTGGCCAAGAGCTACGACCGTCCGGTACTGCTGCACTTCAGCACCGTCAAGGGCAAGGGCCTGCCGGAGGCGGAAGAAAATCCGACGAAATACCACCAGATGTCGCCGCGCGCCGAAAGAGAGGCCGCGCAGCGGGCACTGGTGAAGACCAGGACATGGAGCGACGCCGCGTCCGGGGTGATGGAGCAGCTGGCCCAGGCCGACGACCGCATCGTCTGTCTGACCGCCGCTATGGCAACAGGGGTAAAGCTCGAAAATTTCAAGACCCGTTTCCCCGAGCGTTTTTTCGACGTGGGAATCGCCGAGAGCCATATGCTGACCTTAGCGGCGGGGATGGCCGCGGGGGGCTTGCGCCCCTGGGTGTTTATCTACTCGACGTTTTTACAGCGCGCCATGGACCAGTTGACTCACGACGTCGCCCTCCAGAACCTGCCGGCGGTGCTGATGGTGGACCGCGCCGGGCTTGTGGGGTCGGACGGGGAAACGCACCAGGGGCTCTTGGATGTTTCCTGGGCCCGGGCCATTCCCAACCTGGAGGTCTACGCGCCGGCCGACGAGATCTCCCTGCGTCAGATGATGACCTACGCCTCCGAGCGCGGAGGCCCCACCGTCGTTCGATATCCGCGGGGATCGCTGCCTATCCGGAACAACCTGTTCAACGGCAGAGAATCTCTGGGCTCCGTGACGATTCGGGACGGCGAAGACTGGGCCTTGATCGGGCATGGGGTGACCGTCCATATTCTGCTGGAGGCCCACGAACGAGCCGGCGCCTTGGGGCTGCCCACGCCGGCCGTAGTCGACTTGCGCCGCCTGAAGCCCTTGGACACGGACTTCCTCGATGAAATTTTGAAAAATTATCCCGCGGTGGTCGTGGCGGAGGAAAACTATTTGAACGGCGGAATGGGAGAGGCTTTGGCGTCCCGTATCTCGGAAATCGGCGCGTCCACGTGTCTCAAGCGATTGGGCGTCCCCGACCGCTTCATCCATCACGCGACCATCGATCAACAAAGGGAGTTCTGCAATCTGACCGCGGAGGATGTTTTGAGCTGCGCCGGCCCCCTCGGTCTGAAGGCCTGCGCTCACACGGCATAGAGTGACGGAAACGAAAAAACGCAAAACGGAACGCCTGGACAAACTGCTGGTAGACCGTGGCTTGATCGAGAGCCGGACCAGGGCTCAGGCTTTGATCATGGCGGGCAAGGTCAAAGTGAACGGAGAACGGGCGGACAAAGCAGGTGCGTCCGTCGGTGAAGATTGCGTCGTGGAGGTCGACGAAGGACAAAGATGGGCCAGCCGCGGGGCGTTCAAGCTGTTGAAAGCCTTGGATGTCTTTCGGCTCGAAGTTGCGAATCGCGTTTGCGTCGATATCGGCGCGTCCACGGGGGGGTTCACGGACGTCTTGCTGAACGCCGGGGCGAAAAAAGTTTACGCCGTGGACGTGGGGTACGGCCAGCTTCTCTCCCGCCTGGCCTATGATCCGCACGTGGTGGTCATGGATCGCACGAACGCCCGTACCCTGACGGCCGACCTCTTGGGGCGAAGGTCTCTCGGCGAGGAGGTGGGGCTCGTGGTCTGCGACGCTTCGTTCATCTCCTTACGCCTGTTGCTTCCGGTCATAGATTCGATCTTGACCCGGGCAGGAGAGTCCGTCGTTCTCGTAAAACCGCAGTTCGAGGCGGGACGCGAGCGCTTGGGGCGCGGAGGGGTCGTGCGCGATCCTCTCGTACACGCGGCCGTGCTGCGGGAAATCTTGGATTTCATCGTGAAAGAAACCAGCCTTCGCCCTGTGGGGCTTTCTTGGTCTCCTATTTTAGGTCCAGAGGGCAACAGGGAATTTTTATGCCACCTGACCCGCGACCCAGGGCTTCCCCTCGTCACCGAAGCGGCGGTCGAGGCTGCGGTAGAGATCTCGCATAGAACACTTCGCTGACAATAGTGCCGTTTTGAAAGAGCCGCGTTTTCCAATCGGGCAAGGACGGGCTTTCAATGGAAGTTTACCCCAAAAAAAAGAGGGTCAATTATGTCCACAATATTGAACGAATGTATGGAACAGCGCGAGGAAATTGCTTATTTTATGCGACGCCTTTACAGACAAGGGTTGACCACTTGTTCAGGTGGAAACATCAGTATGCGTCATGACCAATATGTTTTAATCACTCCATCCGCACTGGATAAAGGAGAACTTAAAGGAGAACAGATTGCCGTTTTGACGATAAATGGGGAAAACCTTACGCCAGAGCTCAAAACAAGTATCGAAACAGAAATGCATCTCATGGTACTCAACGCTCGTCCCGATATCAATGCGGTTGTGCACGCACATCCCGTGACCGCAACAAGTTTTACAGCTCTAAAATGCGAGATCAATTGCCACCTCGTAGCCGAGGCTTACGCCGTGTTGGGTACGCCTAAGTTTGCCCGCTATGCTTTGATGGGGACGCGAAAATTAGCTGAAATTGTAGCCGAATGTGTAAAAGATAGCAATGTCGTGATGATGCAAAATCATGGCATCTTAACAGTCGGCCCCAATATGCTAAAAGCCTTCGACCGTCTTGAGGTTTTGGAAGCAGCTGCTAAAATGACATGGATTACCAGCACAATGCAATGCCCTTCTCCCATGACAAAAGATATGTTGGAAGAAATTGACAATCGCAATAAACCAAAAGGTTAATGTGTCGAAACTCATACTCGTTTAACAAAGATTGGAGGAACGATGGACATGTTATTTGAATCTCACTGGCCCAGAAAAATCGTTTGCGGAGAAAACGCGCTGTCTTCTCTTTCTATACTCAAAATAAAACGCGCCGCCATAGTCGTGTCCGGTTCTTTTCGTAAACACAATCTGGAAAATTGGGAACGTCTTATCCAAATTTTAGACGAAAAAGCCATTCTTTGGAGGGAATTTCAAAGTCAGGGGCGAGAACCCACGCTTGATTTCTGCAAAAAAATAGGACTTAAAATGTGCGACTTTGCTCCCGACGCGATTATCTCTATCGGTGGCGGTTCTACTTTGGACGCGGCTAAAGCCATGGAAATCTATTATGAGCATCCAGATATCTCAGATACAGCGATTGCAGCCCGTTTCGCCTTACCTAAAATCCGAACCAAAGCTCAACATATATCAATCCCTACGACTAGCGGAACAGGTTCAGAAGTATCTCCGTTTAGTGTGGTTTCCGTCGAAACGGGCAATGCAGAAATCCCTTATACAAAAATGGCAATCGCCGATTATCAAACAATTCCTGATTTGGTCTTGCTTGATCCGTCTCTTACTGCTTCTATGCCTCCTTCTGTAACAGCGGCAACGGGAATGGATGCTTTTGTTCATGCAGTGGAATCTTTCTCTTCTCTAAAACCCCAGAAT
This sequence comes from Synergistaceae bacterium, assembly GCA_031270755.1. Classification (GTDB taxonomy): domain Bacteria; phylum Synergistota; class Synergistia; order Synergistales; family Aminobacteriaceae; genus JAISLU01. The sequence continues at coordinate 2,492 of JAISWV010000030.1, read as the reverse complement.
CCTTTTACGGACATTATGGCCCTCGAGTCCATTAAACTGATTTTCAAATGGCTTCCCATTGCGATACAGGAACCAGAAAATATGCAGGCTCGTAGTCAGATGCAGATAGCATCCACATTGGCCGGAATGTCTCTAAGCAGTCGAGGTGCGGGTCTCGCGCACGGCGCAGGGCACCAAATAGGACCAGCTTTTCACCTTCCTCACGGTGTGGCGGTCAGTATAATACTCAAACCTGTGATGAAACTCAACGCTTCTACGCGTTTGAAAGAATATGCACAAATAGCCTACTTTTGTGGTATTGAAGCAAAAACGGATTCACAAGCTTTTGAAGCATTGCTGACAAAAATTGATATGCTCCTTGATATCATCAAATTTCCCCGTACTATCGGCGATCTTGGAATTTCCTGCGAAAATTTTATGCTAAAGATGGATTTCTTAATCCCGACTTCGTTAGAAAACAGTGCCACTAAAGCAAATCCCGTTATACCCGACGCTGCACAAATGAAAGATATCTTTATGACACTGCTCTAGAAGCGCGTCGAGATAAAGTGTGAAAATATATGACGGGGTCTGTGGTCTAGTCGAGCCGCCCCGGGGAATTTTCCCTCGAGGCGTTTACGGAACCGGACTTGGACGTCTCCGCTCATCCGGCTCTTAGCCCCGCCTGATTTGCATCTGCATCCCGCGCTTTTGGGGAAAGCAAAAAGCATTGACAAACCCCCGGCAAAGCCGGGGGTAAGGTGACTATTCCACGACCTCCGCGGTGCGGAAGAAGTCCCAGTTCCTCGGGGAAATGTAGATGCCTTTCACCCGCTGGCTCTGCATATAGGGGGTGGCGTAGTAATAAAGCGGCAGCACCGGCAGGTCTCTCATTAGGATTTCCTCGGCCTCCAGCAGATAGCCTGTGCGTTTGGCGGGGTCCATCTCCCGCAGGGAGGCTTTGATCAGCTCGTCATACCTGGCGTCGGAGTACTCGGGATAGTTCTCGTAGGTCCCCGTGATCCACAGCTCCAGAAGGCTTCCCGCGTCGAAGAAGTCCACCAGATAGGCATGACGCGCGATCTGAAAGTTGTGCTGAGCCCGCGTGTCGATAAACACCTTCCATTCCTCGTTGACCAGCTCCACCTCCACGCCCAGGTTCTGCTTCCACATGGCCTGAAGGGCCTCCGCGATGGCCTTGTTGATGACGCTGGCGTTGTACTTGTAAGTGACTTTCGGAAACCCTTTTCCGTCGGGATATCCGGCCTCGGCCAGCAGTTTTTTAGCGCCCTCCACGTCGGCCTTCACGGGAAGATAGTCCTTGCCCTCGGCTCGGAAGTCCTTCTCCTTCGTTTTGCCCGGTATGCCGTAGGGGATGAAAGCCGTTGCGGGTTTTTGCCCGCCCATGACCACCTTTTCCACCAGGGCGGTGCGGTCCACGGCCAAGGCGAAGGCCTTGCGCACGCGAATGTCGTCAAAGGGGGGCTCGGTCACGTGGAACACGGAGAAGGACGTCCCCAGGGTCGGGGCGACCTGGGCCTCGCCGCTCTGGAAAAGCTGGGGCAGCATCGGAGAGGGCGGGTTTTTGAGAAAGTCGATTTTCCCCGCTTTGAAGGCCGCCAAACCCGTGTTCGCGTCCGTGATCATGACCATGCGGACGCTGTCGGTCTTGACGTTGTCCGCGTCCCAGTAGTGGGGATTCTTTTTGATCGTCATCTCGCTGTTGTGCTGCCAGTCGGTCAGCATGAAGGGGCCGTTACAGACGATGGTCTCGGGCTTCGCGGTCCAACCCCTGGGGTCTTTTTCCACAATCTCCGGGCGCGCCGGGAAAAAAATGTGGTAGGCCATGTAGTCCAGAAGAAGCGGGCTCTGATACTCCAGCTTCATCACCAGCGTTCTGTCGTCGGGGGCCTCGAACCCCACGTCCTCGACCTTCGCCTTGCCGTTGTAGTACGCCTCGCCGTTCTTCACGAAAAACCCATAGTGGGCGTAGGGAGAGGCGTTCTCCGCGTCCAGAAGGCGCAGGAACCCATACCGGAAATGCTCGGCCGTCATGGGAACGCCGTCCGACCACTTGAGGTCCTTGCGCAGGCGGAACGTCCAAGTCAGCCCGTCCTTCGAGACTTCCCAGCTCTCGGCGTGCCCCGGCTCGGGAGCGTCGTCCAGGCCGATGCGCACCAGCCCCTCGAAAATGTTGAAGATGACGACTGAACCGTCCACCGCGTTGTTCAGCACGGGGTCGATCGTCCGAGGTTCCACCCCCAAGTTGTAAACGAAAGCTTTTTCTTCCGCCTGGGCAACTCCCGCCACCAGCATCGCTGCCAACAACAAAATGCACAAATATGTCTTCCTCACTGTCTGTCAACCTCCTCTTCGATATTCACTTCATCATTCATTTCCCGACCGTCTCAATCTCTCCAGCACGAACACAGATGTCCCCCGCCTCTATCGCGCAGCTCCGGAACCACCTCCTTGCAATCGTCCTTCGCGTAACGGCACCTGGTGTGAAATTT
>JAISWV010000004.1 GCA_031270755.1 Synergistaceae bacterium | reverse complement strand
CAACTACCAGATCATGGATTTCCCCGATCAGCGGAAAATTCACAAAGAGCGCACGCCCCGGGGCGCGGGCTTGGGGCTGTGGGGGGGATATCTTTTGTGGGCGCTGTATTTCGTGCCCGACATCCCCTCGGTTCGCTACAGCGCAATGGCCGCCACCTGGGTCTTTTTCTGCGGCTACATGGACGACATGAAGTCTTTGAGCCCCTTTATACGCTTGGCGGTCCATCTGCTGGCCGCGGCCCTGATCGTTTTCTCCCTGCCCTTGCCGCTTCCGACCCGAGCCGTGTGCCTCGTCTGGATAGCCGGGACCACCAGCGCTTACAACCTCATCGACGGAGTCAACGGACTCTGCATTTCCGTGTTCATCTCCTCTGCTCTGGCCCTCTGCGTTCTCGGCGACGCTCCCTTCGGGGTGATGGGGGCGGCCGCGGCTCTGGGGGTACTCTGCTGGAATTTTCCCATGGCCAAGACCTTTCTTGGGGACGGAGGCAGCACCTTGCTGGGGTTCTTGTTTTCCTCGCACTTCGTGACGGCCGCCTCCCCGGTTCTCGCCACCCTGGGGCTGCACGAGCTCGTTTTGGTGTTCCTGCTGGTGGGGGGCATTCCCGTTCTGGATACCCTGGTCGCCTTCAGCCGGCGGATTTTGAAGGGGCACTCCCCCTTCTACCCCGACAGAGGACACCTCCACCACCACTTTCTGGAGTGGACCCGTTCTCCCTTTTGGGCCGTCACGTGTCTTTTGCTGCTCCACGCCTTCTTTCTCGCCGGAGGCACGGCGGTGTACGCGCGGCTGCGGTTTTAGGATGAATATGAAATGACGGAGAAAATCAAAGTCGCCTGTGTCGTGGGAACGCGCCCGGAAGCCATCAAAATGGCGCCTCTGGTGGCGGCCTTGAAACGGGACCCCGCTTTCGAGGCGCGGGTGGTGGCCAGCGGGCAGCACACGGACATGTTGTTTCAGGCGCTGGATCATTTCGGTATCGAAGCCGACGTGAACCTGGACGTCATGAAAGCCTCTCAGACCCTCGACCACATCACCTCCTCCGTGCTGGAAGGGGTGGGAAGGTTTCTCGACGCCAACCCTCAGGACCTGCTGCTGGTGCACGGAGACACGACAACGACACTGGCGTCCGCCTTGGCAGGCTTTTACAGGAAGACCCCCGTAGGGCACGTGGAGGCGGGGCTGCGGAGCCACGATCTGGCGCGTCCGTTTCCGGAGGAGGCCAATCGCCTTCTCACCGACCGGCTCGCCCAGCTTTACTTTGCGCCGACCCAATTGTCCGCCGAAAATTTGTGGGCGGAGGGCGTCCCGAAATCGCGTGTTTTCGTGACGGGGAACACGGTGATAGACGCGCTTTTTTGGACTTTGGGCCGGGAGAAAGAGCCGGACCTCCTGCGGGGAATGCCCGAGGGGGATCCTTTGGTTTTGATGACCGCCCACAGGCGCGAGTCCTGGGGAGAGCCTCTGAAAGAAATCTGCGCCGCCGCCCGGAGCCTCTTGGAAAAGCACGCCGAGCTGCGGCTTCTCGTTCCGCTCCACAAAAACCCGGCGGCCAGAAACACCATACAAGAGGAGTTGAAAGGCTGTTCGAACGCGGTTTTTACGGAGCCTCTGGACTACCCCCAGTTCGTGGCGGTCATGAACCGCAGCCTCTTCATCATGAGCGACAGCGGAGGCGTGCAGGAAGAGGCCTCCGCGCTGAAAAAACCGGTGCTGATCCTGCGAGAGCTCTCCGAACGCCCGGAGGCCGTCCAAGTGGGAACGGGGGTTCTTGTGGGGACCGACCGGCGCCGAATCGAAAAAGAGGCTCTGCGGCTTTTGGAGGACCGCGCTTACCGAGAGTCCTTCGCCAACCGCGAGGCCCCTTTTGGTGACGGAAACGCCTCGGCGCGGATTTTGGACGCCATCAAGAAATATTTTAAAAAATCTGGGGGAGTGCCTGAGTCATGGATAAAATGAGAATATCGGGCGGGATTCCCTTGAAAGGCAAGGTGAGAACCCAGGGGGCCAAAAACGCGGCCTTGCCGGTCATGGCTTCTTGTCTGCTTTTGAAGGGGCGGAAGATGACCTTGGACAACGTTCCCCACCTGCAGGACGTGGAGACTATGATGGAGCTGCTGCGGTCCTTGGGCGTCGCCGTGACCCGAAGCGGAAGCGGGATCGTGCTCGACGTGCCCGAGACCGTCTCTTGGGAGGCGTCCGACGCGTTGGTGCGTAAAATGAGGGCGTCTTCCCTGGTGCTGGGTCCTCTTTTGGCGCGGTGCGGACAGGTCGTTCTACCCTTGCCGGGCGGATGTTCGATAGGAAGCCGCCCCATCGACCTGCATTTGAAGGGCCTGACCCAGATGGGCGCCAAGATAGAAATTCGGAACGGACGGGTCTACGCCCAGGTGGAGCGCCTGAGAGGACGCCGAATTTACCTGGACTTTCCCTCCGTGGGGGCCACAGAGAATCTGATGATGGCGGCGGTCTTCGCCGCAGGCGAGACGATCATCGAGAACGCCGCCCGGGAGCCGGAGATCGAAAATCTCGCCGCGGTCTTGAAAAGCATGGGAGTCCAGGTCGACATGGAGGGGACGGGCTGTGTCCGCGTGAAGGGCGTGGAGGACGTCCATAACTGCGCCGAACGCGTCATTCCCGACAGAATAGAGGCCGGCACTTATATTTTGGCGGGCATCATGACAAGCGGCGAAATCACGGTGGAAGACGTCATCCCCGAGCACATCGACGCGCTTCTGGCGAAGCTGGAGGAGGCGGGAGCGTCTTTTTCGGTGAATAGAAGCGCGTCGAGAAACGCCGTCGTCGTCCACCCGGTGAAAAAATTGAAGCCGATCTCGCTGAAAACCATGCCTTACCCGGGATTCCCGACGGACTTGCAGCCGCAGATGACTGCCGCCCTGACGACGTCCAGCGGCGTGAGCCTCGTGGAGGAGAGCGTTTTTCAGGCGCGATTCCTCTATGCCGCGGAGCTCGGCCGCATGGGGGCGAACATCGACATCAAGGGAGACACCGCCGTAATAAAGGGAGTGGACAGCCTGGACGGCGCCTCGGTGAAGGCCACGGACCTCCGGGCGGGAGTCGCGCTGATTTTGGCCGGGCTGGCGGCGAAAGGGGAGACCCGGGTGGAGAACATGGAGCACGTTCTGCGGGGTTACGAGTCCATCGACACCAAGCTGCGGGCCCTGGGGGCCGACGTGGCCTTCGAGACCGGCGAGCGCTGAAATGACGCAAAAAACGGCAAACGGGGAGCGCTCCGAGGGAAAAAAAAGGACCGGGCCGAGGACGGAAAGCGCCCCGGACCTCTCTCGCATCGAGGTGTCGGCTTTCGTGGGGGCGGCGGGGACGGGCAAAAGCCAGAGAGCTTCCCAAGTGGCGCGCCAATACGGCATCGACTTCGTCATCGACGACGGGCTGCTGGTCTCCAAAGGACAGATCATGGCCGGGAAAAGCGCTAAATCCGAAAAAAACATGGTGCGCGCCATCCGACGCGCGCTTTTCGAGTATGCGCCCCACCGCCTCGAGGTCGTCAATTTTCTGGCCTCCCACGTTCCCTGCAAGGTCATGGTCATCGCCACGTCGCGCTCCATGATGGAAAAAATCGTGGAAAAGCTGGGACTGCCCCGGCCCCAACGGGTCATCGACATCACCGAGGTGGCTTCCAACGAAGAGATCAGCAACGCCCTGAAGGAGCGGCGCGAAAAGAAACAGCACGTGGTTCCCGTCTCCCGAACCCAGATACAGCGCAATTTTGCCGGGAAGTTCGTCAGTCAGTTGAAAGACCTTTTCAAGAGCAAGGACAGACAAGACGAAAACCGCACGGTGGTCAAGCCTCCTTTCAGCTTCGACGGCCATGTGACCATCGAACCGGAGGCCATCGTGGCCATGATCCGGCGCCTGATCGTGCTCGGGGATCACATCCATCACGTGCACGAGCTCAATCTCGTGCCGGACGGGGACGTCCTGAACGTCAACCTGGTGGTGGACGTCAAACTGGGGGACAAAAACGTGCTTTACCTGGCCCGCCTTTTGCAGAAAAAACTCACTGTAGGGCTCAGTTTTTTTACGGGAATGGAAGTCAAAAAAGTCAATATACGCATCAACGAAATCTTCTTTTGAGCGGGTAACGAAAAGAGTGAAAAGAGTGAAAATGGCGGATGACAGTGCGAGTGCAAGTGAAATAAGTGCAAGTGAAATAAGCGCGGCCGAAAGCCCATACGAACGCGAAAACAAAAACGACGGCAGGCGCGCCGCCGCCTGGGCGGCCCTGAGATCCGCCGTTGGGGCCTGCGAAAAGTGCGGCCTCTGCCAGACGCGCACCCGGACGGTCTTCGGGCAGGGCTCCCTGGACACGCCCCTTGTCTTCGTGGGCGAGGGCCCCGGCGAGGACGAAGACGCGCAGGGGCTGGCCTTTGTCGGGAGAGCGGGCCAGCTCTTGACCCGGATTCTCTCGGCGGGCGGAATATCCCGGGAGGAGGTCTTCATCGCCAACGTGGTGAAGTGCCGCCCTCCCGGGAATCGTGTTCCGACGCCGGAGGAGATGATGATGTGCGGAGGGTTTCTGGAGGCTCAGCTTTTGTTGTTGCGCCCCAAGATCCTCGTTCCTCTCGGAGCCACCTCGACGAAGTGGATTTTGAAGACCACAGAGGGGGTCAACGCGCTTCGGGGGCGTTGGTTCGAGTGGAGGGGAATAGAGGTTTTCCCCATGTTTCACCCCAGCTATCTTCTGCGTGACGACTCCCGCAGGAAGGGAAGCCCGAAAGATTTGACATGGCAGGACGTTCAAGTCCTCAAAGAAAAATTGGACCGATGCGGAAAAGAGGTGAGACAGGATGGACTCGGCGCGTAGACGGAATCTCGTTCAACGAGCTTTCAGCGGCCTGCTGGTGGTGTCGGGGATCCTGGGCGGAATTCAGCAGGGAGGGTGGCTGTGGATTTTGGTGGTCTCGGTGCTGGCCCTCTTGTCCCTGTCGGAGTACTACCGGCTCTTGTCCACGCAGTTCCGCCTTTCCCGGGGCATCGGTTACATCTCGGCTCTGGCCGTGATCCTCTCCTCCACCGAGGGAGTGAGGCCCGTTTCCATCGCGCTGATCCTTTCCTTGACGGTTTACGCGATCCTGATGGTGGAGATCGTCCGCCGTCAGATGTGGGGAACCAGCTTCGCCGTGTGGAACACCGGCGGAACGCTTTCGGGCATTCTCTTTATCGTCGTGCCCTGGACTTGTCTGATTTTGCTGCACAACATGCCCACGGGCCGCCTCCTCCTCGTCTCGCTCTTCGCCTGCACCTGGGGCTGCGACGTGACCGCCTACCTGGTGGGCTCTCGTTGGGGCAAAGTGCACCTCTGCGAGAACATAAGCCCGAAAAAAACCTGGGAGGGCTTCATCGGCGGCGCTCTGGGAAGCGTATTGACCATCGCGCTGGTGGTCTTTTTCCAGGAGCAGCCGCCGTTTCCTCTGTTCATGATCGGCTTGATATGCGCTTTCGCCGGTCAGCTCGGCGACCTGGCCGAGTCTTTGATCAAGCGGGAAACGGGCGTGAAGGACGCGGGCAAGCTGATCCCCGGCCACGGGGGAGTTCTCGACCGCTTCGACAGCATCTTGATCAACGGGCTTCTGACCTATCTTCTTTTCGGGGTTATTTTGGCATGAAAAAAGACGAAAACAAAACAAAAAAGCGCGTGGCGGTCATCGGCGCCACCGGCAGCGTGGGCTCTTCGGTTTTGGACGTCTGCCGTCACCATCTGGACCGCGTGGAAGTCACGGCATTGGCCGCGGGACGGGACGCGGAGAAACTGGCCTCTCTGTCGGCGGAGTTCGG
>JAISWV010000003.1 GCA_031270755.1 Synergistaceae bacterium | reverse complement strand
GGGTTTCGATCAGCTCTTCGTCGGTCAGGGGTGGAAGGATCCCGTTCAATGCCCGGGCGATCAGCGTCTTGCCGCTGCCGGGGGACCCCACCAGCAAAATATTGTGATGCCCCGCCGCGGCTATTTCGGCGGCGCGGCGAGCGGCGGCCTGACCCTTGATGTCGCCGAAATCCGGATCCGCGACGAACGGAGCTTCGGGCGCGTTGGACGGGGCGACCGGAGAGGGTTCGACCTCGCCCTTCAAGATGGAAACCAGCTCCATCAGGTCCCCCACGGCGTAGGACTCCACGCCCTTCACCAGCCCCACTTCGTCCGCGTTTTCCCGGGGAACGTAAAGAGGGAGCCCCTTGGCCCGCGCCAAAAACGCCGCGGGAACGGCGCCCCGCACCCGGCGCAGGCGACCGTCCAGCGCCAGTTCCCCCATGTAGAGAGCCGGTTTTTGCGGTTTCAAGAGCCCCGCGCTGCGCATCATGGCCAGCGCGATGGGAAGATCCAAGAGAGCCCCTTCTTTGGGGAGGTCCGCCGGGGCCAAGTTCACCGCCACACGCCCCTTCAAGGGGAGTCCCACCGAGCGGAGAGCGGCGCGGACGCGCTCTTTGGACTCCTTTACCGCGATATCGGGCAACCCTACGATCGATATGGAGAAGAGCCCGCCCGTGATCTCGACCTCGACTTCCACGGGAAGGGCTTCCATCCCCTGCAGGGTTACCGCTCCGATGTCGTTCATATGTTACTTCGCCGGAAGTTCTTGGAAAATCGACCCCAAACGCGTCAATGTTTCCTTCAACGTCGCTTCGCTGACGGCGAAACAGACGCGCACAAACCCCTCTCCCGCTTCGCCGAAGGCGCTTCCGGGAATGGTGACGACCTGCGCGCGCTTCAGCCAATCCTCCGCTACCTGCTGGGATTTTCCCAGGTTCGAGACGTTGGGGAAGGCGTAAAACGCGCCCTCGGGAGCCAGGCACGTGACGCCTGGGAGAGAATTCAGTCCCCCCAGAAGCAGGTCGCGGCGAGCCGTGTACTGCGCGAGCATCTCGCTCACGTAGCTCTGGGAGCCCTCGAAAGCCTCGATGGCGGCCCACTGCGCCGGAGCGTTGACGCAGGAAGAGGATCCTTCTTGGATTTTGACGATTTTAGTCATGGTGTCTTTGGGGCCCTGGAGATAACCCACCCTCAGTCCCGTCATGGCATAGGTCTTGGAGCAGGTGTTGGCGGTGAAAACGTAGTCCTGCATCCCGGGAAGGGAGCCGATGCTGACGTGTTCGGCGCCGCCGTACAAAAGTTTTTCATAAGGTTCGTCCGAGATCACCGCCAGGTTGTGTTTTTTGACCAGCTCGGCGATTTCCAGAAGCTCCTTTTTCGTCGTGACGCCGCCTGTGGGGTTGGAGGGGGAGTTGAGGACCAGAAGGCGCGTCTTGGGAGTGATGTGTTTTTCGATCTGTTCCGCCCTGGCGTGGAACCCGTCTTTTTCCAGCAGCGGGTAGAAGGCGATCTTACAGCCCGCCATGTGCGCCTGTCCCTGATAGTTGGGCCATGACGGATCGGGAAGCAGGACCTCGTCACCCACGTCCGTGGTCCCGAGAATGCCCGTCTGGATGGCTTCGCTGGCTCCGTGGGTGATCAAGATGGAATCCGCGTCGCAGTCGATGCCGTTTTCGCGCTTCAGCTTGCGGGCGACGGCGGCCCGGAGCTCCGGAATGCCTGCTGTCGGGGTGTATTTGTTCTTGCCCGCGTCCACCGCTTTCTTCAATGCCTCGGCAATGTTGCCGCCGATGTTGAAATCCGGTTCCCCGAGACCCAAGTTCAGGACGTTCGTGTAACCCGCCGCCATCACGCTCATCTTGCGTATCCCCGAGGCGGGGCGCGTTTCACATCGCTTGCTGGCCTTTACCATTTCAAACCTCTCCTTCGATTCCTGTATTTACAAAATTATACAGGCAATCGAAGCGTTACGGATATTTACTGTATTGTCTGTTTATTTGCCCCAGACAAAGAACCCGCACCTCGTCCATTGCGGCGAGTACACGCGGCGTCGAAGACTTGCGATCCAGAGCATTCTATTATTCGGATTCGATTCGCGTTCTTTTGGTCAGAACGTCAGTTTCCCGAACTCCTCCACCTGCGCCTTGATGGCTACCTCGGTGGGAAGGCGTTCCATACTGCTGGCGCCGTAGAATCCATTGATGTCCTTGCATTTTTTCAAGACGTACTGCGCGTCTTTCGGCATGGCGAGGGGGCCTCCGTGGCAGAGAAGGATCACGTCTTTCCTCACGCTCCGCGCCGCGTCGGCGATCTCGTCAATCAACTTCACGCAGTCGTCCAAGCTTTTGGCGGTCTGGGCGCCGATGCTGCCGGAAGTGGTCAGACCCATGTGCGCCACCAGAATGTCCGCGCCGGCTTTCGTCATCGCCTTGGCGTCCTCCGCGTTGAACACGTAAGGAGTGGTCAGGAGGTTTTTCTTGCTGGCCCGCTCGATGGCCTCCACTTCCAGACCGTATCCCATTCCGGTTTCTTCCAGGTTGGCTCTGAAAACCCCGTCGATCAACCCCACCGTGGGGAAGTTCTGCACCCCCGCAAAGCCCTCTTCTATGAGACGCCGCAGGAAGGACTCCCAGTTCACGAAGGGGTCGGTACCGTTGATCCCCGCCAGAATCGGAACTTTTTTCACCACCGGAATGACCTCACGGGCCAGCTCCAGCACGATGTCATTGGCGTTGCCGTAGGCCATCAGCCCGGCCAGGGAACCTCTGCCGGCCATGCGATACCGGCCCGAGTTGTAGATGACGATCAGGTCGATACCCCCCGCCTCTTCCCATTTCGCCGAGATTCCCGTCCCCGCTCCGCCCCCGATGATGGGCTTTTTCGCCGCGATTTTCGCGCGCAGGTCATTCAAAATACTCTCACGTGTCGGTGTCGTCATAGTGTCCTCCTATCGGTTCTCGATTTGTCTGAACTGCTCGGCCAGGGCTTCGGCGAAAGCGGTGTCGTTGATGTGGCACGGCACTCGGATGACTTTCCTTCGGTCGGTGGCCTTCACCGTCGCTTCGATGGCGTCGAAAAGAGCCTTGTCCGCCTCCGGGTCGTGGAAAGGCTGGTCTGGGGCGTCAATGGCGGAAACTCCGCCCTCGGGAAGGAGAAAACGGACTTCGCCCTGGCATTGGTTGAGCTTTTCGCCGATCCAACGCCCCATGACGGCGTTTTCTTCCTTCGTCGTGCGCATGAGGGTCACATTGGCGTTGTGCACGTAGAGGTTACGCCCTCTGTATTTTTCCGGCACGGTGTCCATGGCTCCGAAGTTGACCATATCCAGAGCCCCGACGCTGCCCACATAGGGAAGCCTCGCGCGGATGACCGCCCCGAGGCGATCGGGGCCGGCACTCATCACCCCGCCCATATGCAGGTCACAGACCTCAGTCAGGGTGACGTCGATGACATGTTTCACCATCCCGGAGTCGATGAGCTTCTCGAAACACTGTCCGCCGATCCCCGTGGCGTGAAAAATCAGAGGCTCGTATTTATCCTCGAAAATGCCCCGCAAATGGGTTACACAGGGCGTGGTGACGCCGAACATCGTCATGCCCAAAAGCGGTTTCGTGTCCGCCACTTGTGGGACGGCGTTTTTCACCATGCCGGCCATGGCGTGAGCCGCGTTGCCCAGCACTGCACGAGAGACCGGGTTCAGCCCCGCTACGTCCGCGACAGAGGCCATCATGCAGATGTCGGTGGCGCCCACGTAGGGAGAGGTGTCTCCAGAGGCCACCGTTGAGACCATCAACTTGGGTACGCCCACCGGCAGGCTCCTCATGCCGCGGGTAACCAGGGCAGTATTCCCCGAGCCGCCCATCCCCAGCACTCCGCCGATGTCGCCGCGCCCCGGCAGAAATGCCTCCAGAGCCTCGCTCATGGCCGTCACCGCGCTGCCTCGGTCCAGCCCCGCATCCAGGAAGTCAGGGGTTTTGGGATGGTGCTTGGCAACCTCGGTGTTGGTAACGTCCACAGGGTTTTTGTGCTGAAAGATGCCCACGTCCACCAGCACGCACGAAACTCCCGCGCGTTCCAGGAGGTCTTTGGCGTAGGACAGCTCCGGATACTTGGTGTCGCAAGTTCCTATAATGTAGGCTTTCTTCATTTTTTTCATTTCCTGTTCGTCTTATAGCGGCGCCGCTACTCCGCCGACTGGAGCGGCAGCACGGTACAACCTGGATCGGCCCGCATGGCGATCTCGGGGCCGGAGAATTGGTACACCGCCATCAGGACCATGTTTTCTTTGCCGGTGTTCAAGGTGGAATGGATCGGAAAGCCACTGCAGCTTACCCCAGTCGAAAACTTGCGTTTCTACGTTCTCCGCTCTTACGAATGTACGAAAATCACTCATCAATTACCCCCCTTTGTTCGTCATGAACCTCAGGATACGAAATCATGAAATCGTCATAAACACAAGAACTTTCGAGAAGCGCGTCTTTTCGTGTACGACTTCCGCGTGGATTTTCCCCTTCGCATCAACTCCTTCACCGGGTTGTTTGAATCGCATTTTAAATTATATCACTACAGGATCTTTTGCGGCTTTGCGGCGTTCTACCCGAGGTTTCCTCTCTTTAACCCTCTCCTTCGATTTCCGTGTTTATTCTCGAGCGCTCAATGCGGGCGATTGAGAAAAGCGCCGCATTTAAGCGGGATCTCAAACGGGAGTCGAGAAGGGAACGGGACGCCGCCTTCGGCGTCCCCTTGCATTTTATAGCGCTTCCACGATAGATTAGCTATAACCGGTAATTCTTCGACCATTGCCGGGAAAGTGCGTTCAGAAGATCTTACTTACGTGTTGGTGGAGCACCTCTACATTAGTTAGGGCTTTATCGTGTAAATGTAAGATTTCTTCCCATCTTTGATCTCGACGACACCCAGGTCTTTCACGGGGTCGTGTTTTTCTGCGCTGAAGGAGGTCAGCCCGGTTACGGTCGCCACGTCCTTGGTCTTCTCCAGCTCGTCGCGAATGGCCTTCGGATCGTCTTTCCCGGCGCGGACTACCGCTTGATAGAGAAGAACGTAGGCGTCGTACCCCATAGCCGCGTTGGCGTTGGGGACCTTGCCGCCGTATTCCTTCGCCCACGCCTCCGTGAAGGCCTTGGCCTCCGGGTTCATATCCGGCATGGTGGGGTCGTAAGCGAAGGTGGTGTGCAAGAACCCTTCCACCGCGTCGCCGCCCAAGGTCACGATCTCCGG
>JAISWV010000445.1 GCA_031270755.1 Synergistaceae bacterium | reverse complement strand
CTGGCCATTCTCTCGGGACACTCCATGTACCACGTGGGCAGCTGCGACGCCATTTTGCGCGACAACGGAGAGAAAGGCGTCATGTAAAACGTAAGGCCCTGGAGGAACTCAGGGAGTGGCGAGCACCCCCCGAGCTTTTAGCCTTTAACGCCGCTCCCGCCGGTCAGCACCGGTTGGGGGCGGCGTTTTCTTCGAACTCTTTTCGGGCTTGGGCGCGCAGCTCCGCGTCCGTGGCCAGGTCCCACCCGGTGAGAGCCAGGGCCTTGGCGGCCAGCAGGACGACCTCGTCGGCCCGGGGAGATTTCGCGGCCTCGCGGAACTCGTCCGTGTGTCCCAAAACGGTTTTCGGAGCGATGGCGATATAGTCGTGGATCGTGGGCACCACCAACGAGACGTTGCCCACGTCAGAGGACCCCACCCGCGCCTTGGGGTCGGGGTAGCCCACGGACTCGCCCATTTCTTCGAGATGCGCTTTGAAGCGCTCGCCCATGATCTTGTTGGGGTAGCGCTCCGCAAACAGGGGTGAGGCCTCGAACGTCAGTTCCGCCCCCGTCAAACGGGCCGCCGATTCGGCCGCGGTACGGATTCCCTCCACCATGGCCGCCAGCTGGCGCTTGGTGCCGGCGCGCACCGTGAATTTCCCCTCCGCGAAGTCGGGAACGATATTCGACGCCTTGCCGCCCGCCGTGATGATCCCGTTGCAGCGGCCCGTGTCCGGCCAAACTTGGCGCAGCGTGTCGATGGAGTTGAAGAGGGCTATCAGGGAGGTCAGGGCGTTGATCCCCTTTTCGGGAGACGCCGAATGCACGGGGCGTCCCCGATACTGCGCCGTCACTCCTTGGGCGGCCAAGGCGGAACGCCCGATGACGCTCTCCGTGGACGGGTGCATCATCAAGGCGAAATCCACGGCGTCGAAAGCCCCACCCTCCACGAGAAATACCTTGCCGCCGTTTCCTTCCTCACCCGGCGTCCCCATCACGAGGACCTGGGCCTCCACGCCGGTCCGGGCCAGTCCCTCGGCGAGGGCAATCCCCGCCCCCACGGCCGAAGAGGCGATGATGTTGTGCCCGCAGGCGTGGCCAAAACCCGCCAAGGCGTCGTACTCCGCCATGAAAGCGATGCGCGGGCCTTTGCCCGGGCCTGGGCCCGAGGCGAGATAGGCCGTCTCCAGGCCGCAATAGGGTTTTTCGACCGTAAAGCCGTGTTTTTCCAGAAGCTCCGCCTGCCACTGCGCCGCCTTGCGCTCCTCGAACCCCAGCTCGGGGTTGTCGTGGATATCGTGGCTGAGGGCCAGCAGTTCTTCCCTCATCTCCTCGACGGCGCGTTTGATAGTTTCTTTACCTGCCTGATCCATGACGAAAACTCCTTTTATAAATCAAAGCTCCTCATTAACTCAAGTGAATAAGGAGGTTCCTGAATATCCCCAGCTTCATTCCTCCGATTCTCGTTTTCTACAATCCGCCAAGAGACGACTCCCATTTTGTGCCAGATGGAAGAGAGCCGTTTTTGGCGTTTCGCGAAAATCCTTAGCTGTTCGGGATCCATGGTCTTTTTTGTCCCCCGGCGCGAAGGTTCGATATGAAAGGTTTTTTTATTTTTCATTTCCTCGTATTTCAAGATTTTGACCGTGCTTGTCATCTTCGCATTCCGCCTTTATCTGCCACAGTTGCTCCATAACGTCTTCCGCCCGAGCCTTTTTTCGAGGTATTCCCAGTCTATGGGCAGCGCTTCCACGCTGGCCTCCAGCATAAAACGCGCCCACTGCGCATCCGAGGACGAATTCCAAAAGGCGAAGGCGCACAAACGATCCACAATCATGTCTTCAATAGAAGATATGTAAACATGATCGCCGTTTTGAAGCTCCAAGTCAAGCGTCCGCTCCGGCCGATCCGACCCTGGGCACTCCACCAGGAGATCCAGTTCTTCGTGCACCCAATAGCGTCCGTCTCTGTAAAAACCGGCGGGCAAAAGAACCTTGTCCAAACGAGGGGAACTATAAGTCAGGTCGATATCCTGGGTAGCATAGTTCCCCCCCGTATAGAAGGAGACCGCCGAACCTCCAACCAATATGGGAAAGTCATTGACCCGCAGTTTTTCAAGTTCGCGGTTCAGCCAACCCAAAAAGAAGAGTTTTCTTTCTATGGAGCTTCCGGCATTCCGTAAAACTTCAATCAATTCTTCCGTCATTGCGACTTTTTGTCCGCCTCCCGGAGTTTTTAACGTGCCGAACGCCCCGCAATTATTTATAAGCGCGTTCCCCAGCAAAATCAAGCCTTTTTGAGGCAATCGTAAACGTTCAAACTCAGAGGGCGGAGCTGGCTCGGTCCCCGAGATCCACTTGGGGGCGACCGGTGTCTTTTTTTTATTTTAATCACTCTATTTCTATGTCGGAGGCCAGAATGTACTTGTCGGACCGGGGAGTGAACTTCACGTTTTTCTTTTTGCCGTACAGGTCCCGCTCGAAGTACAGGGGGACGAGCCCCAGGTCGTCCAGAATCACCTGTGCCGCTTTTTCCACCAGAGCCGCGCGATGCGTCACGTCCGCCGTGGCGTCGGCTTCGTCCAGAAGGCGGTCGTACTCCTCGTTGGAGTAGTGTCCGCGGTTCGAGCCACCTTTGGGGCCCTTCCCCCGCGTGTAGAAGAGGACGTTGCCCATAGCTCCGGCATCCACCGACTCGGACCAGCCGGTCATGACGAGGCTGGACTTGTCGCCGGGCCGCACGTAGTCAAAGAACACGCTCTTGGGCAGCAGGTTCAGGTCGATCTCGATACCCACCTTGGTGAGTTGACTGGCAAGGGCCTGAGCCACCTGGGCGTCGTTGACGTAGCGCCCGTTGGGGGCGTCCAGCTTGACTTTGAACCCCTTCTCGTAGCCGGCCTCTTTCAACAGAGCCTGGGCTTTTTCGGGGTTGTACTCCGGAACGGGGCGTCCGGCGAGGTAGCCGCGGAGGCCCTCGGTAACCATCTGTCCCGTGGGGTAGCCGCTGCCGTTCAAGGCAACGCGGGTGATCAGCTCCCGGTCGATGGCCAAGGAGATGGCTTGGCGTACGCGGATGTCGGTCATGGGGTTCTTCGGCAGGTCGATGGCAGGCGTGACCTCACGGTCGCCGTCCACGTGCATGAAGATCAAAAACTCGCCGGGGCGCGAGACGGCCTCGATGCCCTCGGTTTTGGAGACCCGGTCGAAGTCCTGGACGGGCACGTCCCCGATGATGTCCACCTCCCCGGTCAAAAGCGCGGCCGTGCGGGTGGCGGCGTTGGTGATAGGCCGGAAGGTCACGCCGGTAATGGACGGCTTCGGCCCCCAGTAGTGCTCGTTGGGCTCCATCGTGACGTGGTCCTCCCGAATCCACTCCACCAGCTTGTAGGGGCCGGTCCCCAGGGGGATCTGGTCCGTCTCCGCGTCGCCTACGCGGGTCACGTAGGCCTTGCTGAGCACCTTGTTGCGGGCCAGGCTGTCCAGCAAAATAGCGTCGGGGGCGTTGGTGATGATTTTCGCCGTGTGATCGTCCACCACCACAACTTCTTTGATGGTGACGACCAAGTTCTTGTTGATCTTGTCCCGGGTGCGCTCGATGGAAAACGCCACGTCCTCGGCGGTGAAGGGCGAACCGTCGCTGAACTTGACTCCCCGGCGCAAATGAAAAGTCCAGGTCACCTGGTCGTCGGCCAGCTCCCAGGACTCCGCCAGCGCCGGGACAGGTTTGTGCTCCGCGTCGTAGTTCAGCAGCCCGTCGTAAAAGTGGCGCGTGATGGTGTTGGTGATGGTCTCCTCCTGCATCTGAGGATCCAATGTCAGCGCGTCGGACGCCAAACCGACGATGAGCTTCTTCCCCTCCGCCGCCCAGGCAGCTCCGGCCACCCAGCCCGCCAGGCACAAAACCATGACGCATACCGCCAAAATCTTTTTCCCTGAAACCGCATTTCCCAAATCCAAAATTCTTTTCAACTGCCACTCCTCCTCAAAACGATTTTTTATACGAGATGACAGGCGACTTGCCGCCCGCCGAACTCTCTCAGTTGCGGCCGCTCTTCCGCGCAGCGCGTTATCTTTCGGGGACAGCGGGAGGCGAACGCGCACCCCGCGGGAAGGTCCAAGGGGCTCGGCACGTCCCCGGACAACGGAACGTGGATCGACCGTTTTTCCAAAGAGGGGGCCGAGGCCAGCAGCGCTTCGGTGTAGGGGTGCAAAGGGCTGTCGAAAATGTCGTCCCGGCAGCCTTGCTCCACGATGAACCCCAGGTACATGATCGCCACCCGGTCCGAGATGTGCCGCACCACGGACAGGTCATGGGCGATGAAGAGGCAGGTCAAGCCGAGCCGCTGGCGCAGGTCCATCATCAGGTTCAGGATCTGCGCCTGAACGGAAACGTCCAGGGCCGACACGGGCTCGTCCGCGACGACCAGGCGGGGATAGGTGGCCAGGGCCCGCGCTATCCCCAGGCGCTGACGCTGTCCGCCCGAAAACTGGTGGGGATAGCGGTCGGCCTGTTCGGGATGCAGCCCTATGGTCTCCATGAGGTCCAGCATACGCCGGCGGGCCTCTTTGCGGTCGGCGGCGAGCTTGTGAAACAAAAGGGGCTCCATGATCATCTCTCCCACCTTCTGCCTGGGGTCCAAGGAAGCGTAGGGGTTCTGGAAAATCATCTGCATCCGGGGGCGGATGGGCAGCAATTGCCTCTGGTCCAGGCGGGCGATGTCCTGCCCCTCGAAGACGATGCGTCCTTCCTGGGGCTTCAGCAGACGAACGATAGCCCGCGCCGTGGTGGATTTGCCGCAGCCGGACTCCCCTACGAGGCTGAAGACCTCTCCTTCCCGGATGTTGAAGGCAATGCGGTTCACGGCATGGACGCGGCGCTTGGGCGCGCGCGTCAAAAGACGCTCCAAAAAGGGCTTCGTCTGGTCGAAATACTGCACCAGGCCCTCGACCTCGAGAATATTCTTTCCCAAAACATTTTTCCCTTCATCAGGCGTCATGTTTTTTCCCTTTCCCCCTCCCCTTCTTTTTCGGCCCCAGCGCGCCAGCAGGCGACTTTGCGTCCGTCTGCGCCGCATAAAGCGCGGCTTCGTAAAGCTAGGCTTCGTAAAGCGGGGCTATGCCTGCGGCAGCGGTCTTCGGCGTCAGGGCAGCGGGGAGCGAAAGAGCACCCTTCGGGCAGATTGGCCAGGCTGGGGACTATGCCGGGGATCTGGGGCAAACGTTCCCTGCGTCCCGTCATGTGGGGGATGGAGTTCAGCAATCCCCGGGTGTAGGGGTGCAATGGGGAGTGGATGACGGCGTCCGTGGGGCCTTCTTCCACGATCTTTCCGCAGTACATGACGGCGACCCTCTGGGTCACCCCCGCCACCACGGCCAGGTCGTGGGTGATCAAAATCAGAGCGGCGCCGTGGGTCGTCACCCTGTCCGCGATCAAGTGGAGAATTTGAGCTTGGACGGTGACGTCCAGGGCCGTGGTGGGTTCGTCGGCGATGATCAGGCGGGGCCGGGCGGCGAGAGATATGGCGATGACGACCCGCTGCAGCATACCGCCGGAAAACTGGTGGGGCCAGGCCGAAAGGCGTTCCCCGGCGTTGGGAATCCCCACCTCCTGAAGCAGAGAGAGGGCCTTGTCCCGGCGTTGGCGGGCGCCGAGGGGCGTGTGCAGACGCAGCGTTTCCTCGATCTGCCGCCCCACCGTGTGCAGGGGGTTCAGGGCCGTCATGGGGTCCTGAAAGATCATGGCGATCTCCCGGCCCCTGATGCGGCGCATCTCCGCCTCCGTTTTTTTCAGAAGGTCCTCGCCCCGGTACAAAATTTCGCCCTCGGCAATGTACCCCGGAGGGTCGATCAGGCGCAGGACGGAAAAGCCCGTCACCGACTTGCCTCCTCCGGACTCGCCCACGAGCCCGACGATTTCCTGTTCGTGCAGGGTGAAATCCACGCCGTCCACCGCGTTGAACGTTTGAAATCCAGATTTTCCGGCGAAAATCCTGAAGGACGTTTTCAGTCCTTTTATCTCCAAAAGCACGTTTTGCATTGGCATATCCTGTATTTGCGCGTCTTTCATTTATTTCAGCCTCGGGTTGAGTTCGTCCCGCAGGAAATCTCCCAGGAGGTTGATGCCGAAGACCAGCAGCATGATGAAGAGGCCGGGCAGCACCGAGACCCACCATTGCCCGCTGAACAGCACGTCGTATCCGTTTTTGACCAGCAGCCCCAGAGAGGGCTGGGTGACGGGCACTCCCACGCCCAGATAGCTCAAGGTCGCCTCCGTCAGTATCACGGTGCCCACCTGCATGGTGGCGATGACGATCAGGGACGTGGCCACGTTGGGCAGCACGTGGCGCAGAACGATCCGAAACGGAGGCAGCCCGATGACCCGCGCGGCGTCCACGTACTCCCTGTCCCGTTCGGCCAGCACCGCGCCCCGAACGGTTCTGGCGTAGATGACCCAGCCCACCAGCGTCAGGGCCGCCAGAAGCTTCCAGAAGCCCCGGCCGAAGGCGGACATGATGAAAAGCGCCACCATCATCGCGGGGAAGGAAAGCTGTACGTCCACGATGCGCATCAGGATGGCGTCCGGCTTTCCTCCCCAATACCCGGCCACCAGCCCCACCAGCGTTCCGATGAAGCAGGAGCAGAGCATCGCGCCTACGCCCATGGCCAGCGAAATGCGGCTGCCGTAGACGACTCCGCTCAGCATGTCGCGGCCTTGAGCGTCGGTACCCAGCGGAAAGCGCAGATCTCCGCCTTCGAGCCACGCGGGAGGCTTGTAGGCGTCCGCCAGGTCCAGGCTTCGAAGGTCGTAAGGGTTCTGTGGAGTCAGGTACGGCCCAACGAGGGCCAGAACCAGAAAGGCGGTCACGATGCAAAACCCGATCACGGCGCCCCGATTTCGCACGAAACGATAAAAAATCTCGGTCTCCCCAAAGCGCTTCATGACGGTCATCTCAGGTCGATCCGCGGGTCGATCGATGTGTAGATCATGTCCACCGTGAAGTTGATTCCCACGAACATCGCCGCGACGATCATCAGGTAGGCCACGATGACGGGGCGGTCCGAGGTGTTGATGGAGTCCACCAGGAGCTTCCCCATGCCGGGCCAGGAAAAGATCGTTTCCGTCACCGTCGCGAAAGCGATCAAGTTGCCTGTTTCCAGGCCGAAAACGGTGACGACGGGAATCAGCGCGTTTCTGACGGCGTGGGAAAACAAAAGGCTTCCATAGGGCACACCTTTGGCCCGTGCGAATTTTATAAAATCCTGCCGCATGACTTCGCGCATTTGGGCGCGCACAAGGCGCAGCAACATAGCCGTGGTCCCCAAAGCCAGGGTGACGGCGGGTAAAATCAAGTGACGCCGTCCGTCCTGCGTCATGAAGGCCCAGCGGATGCCCAACAGAAGCCCCGTTTCCCCGCGGCCCGAGGAGGGCAAAAGGCCCCACTGCACGGCGAAGGTGAAGATGAGGAGAATGCCGACCCAGAAAGAGGGCAGCGAGATGCCGAAAAGCGAGCCGGTCATGATCGCCCGGCTGAGGGCGCCGTCGGGTTTCGCTCCGGCGTAGACCCCCGAGGGGATGGCGACGGCGACCGCTATGAGAAGCGCCAGAAAGACCATTTCCAGCGTCGCGGGGATGCGGGCGACGATCAATTTGAGAACCGGCTGTTTGAAGATGTAGGACTTTCCGAAGTTGCCCCTCAGAACGTCGGCGACAAAAAATCCGTACTGAACCCAAAGGGGGCGGTCCAATCCCAATTCGCGGCGCATCTCCGCAATTTGGGCGTCCGTCGCGTCGGGGGGAAGCATCATCAAAACGGGGTCTCCCGTGAAGCTCATCACGAGAAAAACAATCAAGGAGACCGCCAAAAGAACGGCTATCATCTGCAGCAATCGTCGCAGAGCATAGACAAACATCGAAAACGCACCTCGCAAGAAAACACGTCATTATGTTAAATAGCTTCCAGGTATAATAACATTAGAATCACGTCTTTGGCGTCTTTGCGGGTGCATAAAATTAAATAAAAAAATAAAAAACAGGAAAAGCTCTCTTCAGCCCTTCCTGTTTTTTAGGGTCGTTTTTAACGACTGACGGTTGGTTATTGAGAAATTGCGCCGACTGGACAGGCCGAAACGCAGCTCCCGCACTCGATGCAGGTATCGGCATTGATTTTCGCTTTGCCGTTGTCGACCGCGATGGCCTCCACGGGGCACGTTCCCACACATGCCTCGCAGCTCACACAAGCATCGGCATTCACTACCGCTTTTGCCATGAAATCCCCCTCCTGTTCACTGTATTATAGAATCTTCCTGCCGCGAAGCCATGAAAATTCTTCTGTCAATAAACCCCCAAAGACAGCGATGTTCATTATATCACGAGGGAAGAATCGACATCCACGGCGAGAAGAATCGCAAAATTTACGGGAAATCAGAAGCAGGAAATTCCCGGCGATGTCGAACATCTGCATCAAAATTTTCATGCTGAAAAATGCTGAAAAAAAGCCCTAAAAATCGTCGTCCTCCTCCTCCTCTTCTTCATTGCCATATTGGCTTACCTGCCCTACGCTTTTCAGTATATCGGGGTATTTGGTTGGCTCGTCAATAACGCGGAGTACCTTGATTTGGAATCGCCAATCATCACCGAAATCGAAAATGTACAGAAATTTGTCGCCTTTCTGGAGATGAAACCTCGACAATCTTGCCTCGTCCGAAAAACCGCGCGCATCGTCCAAATCGACACGGGAACTTCCAAATCGCGCACTGCTGTCCCACGCGCGATTGTTCATGAAGAACGCGTGCAAATGATCGTCGTCAAAATCCAACGAGCTCAATATTGTTTCATGCAGTGTGTATAGTGTCGCACTCTCACTTATCCGAATATGCCGGTAACATTTGGGCATCAGCGAAACGCTCAAAATCAATGACCTTGCCATATTTTCCACCCCTCGTTCACACAATGGCAGCCCGTGCCGCTTGGCTTCGAGGTTATTATAGCGCACGGCTCCCGGCTCTCGAAAAGTTCGCATAAAAAAGAAAGGCCCCCTGAGGAGCCCCTGCGGCTCAAATTCAGGAGGGGGTTGACGGAAAAACAAGCGATCCGCGTGATAGAACCTTCTTTGGGAAAGCTCAGGCCGCGAGAGGGCCCAGACGGCAAACGGCGGGGCTTCGAAGCGAATATTGACGAATTTTCGGGGGATGCAAAAAAGTACTTGACAATATAAGATTATCGTATATACTCATATCATCTTAACGAAAGGAGGTGACAGCATGGCTACCGAGAGGCCGTACAAGAGCACCGTGGCGGTAAAGTTGGATGCGGGCGTGAATTCGGTCACCGGGAACATGATAGTCAAAAGCTGCTCTTTGGGCAAGATCGCTCAGGACGCGGACAAAGACAAGGTCATGGACGTCGTGGGGGCGCTGATCCCCGTTTTGGACTACCCGTTGGCTCACGTGGAGCGCACCGAGGTCTCCATTTTGGAGAACTAGGGCAGGAAGGCAGGTGGTGAAGCAAGGCAACACGGATCCACCCCAAGGGAGTTTCAATCCCGAAGGGCCTCAGGGGGCAAAGAGTCAGCGGCTAAGGAGGTGTGAGAATCGCTCAGCTTCTTCATCGACCAAAG
>JAISWV010000444.1 GCA_031270755.1 Synergistaceae bacterium | reverse complement strand
CGCCCGTAGAGCAGGCGCAGATAGTCGTAGATCTCCGTCACCGTCCCCACGATGGACCGCGGATTGTGCCCCGTCCCTTTCTGTTCGATGGAGATGGCGGGAGAGAGCCCCGAAATATCGTCCACGTCGGGTTTCTTTTGCATTCCCAAGAACTGCCGCGCGTAGGCGGAAAGGGATTCCACGTAACGCCGCTGCCCCTCGGCGTAAAGGGTGTCGAAGGCCAGCGAGGACTTTCCCGACCCCGACGGGCCCGTGACCACCACCAGCTTTCCCCGAGGGATATCCACGCTCACGTCTTTCAGATTATGTTCTCTTGCGCCTTTGATGCTGATGTATTCGGTCAAGATATAAGCTCCTCGCGGTCGAACACGTTCCCGTCAAAGTTTATTCCTTGCATTTCTTGAATTCCTTGACCTGCCGGATCAACTCCGCGGGGATTTTGCCCGGGCCGGTGCCGGTGTACTGTTCGTAAACGACCTGCACCGCCTCGACGAAGGGCGTTTTGTCGACCGCGTTGACCTTCATGCCCTTCGCCGCCAGGTCTTTGACCAGACGGGCATTCATCTCGTCCAGCAGCCCCCGTTCGTATGCCCGGGCTTCCAGCAGGCATTCTTTCAGAACGGCCTGAACGTCGGCTGGGAGGGAATCGTAGTAGGCCTTGGCCATCAACACGGGAGAGGGAGCATAAAAATGCTCCGTCAGGGACAGGTACTCTTGTACCTCGTAGAAGGCGGAGGTCTCCACAATGGCCAGGGGGTTCTCCTGAGCGTCGATGGTTTTCTGCCGGAGGGCCGTGAATAACTCGCCAAAGGGCATGGGCGTGGGGTTGGCCTTCATGGCGCGGAAGCTGTCCATGTGAATGGGGTTTTCCATGGTGCGGATTTTCATCCCATTCAAGTCCTCAGGGACCGCGATGGGCTTTTTCGAGTTGGTGACGCTGCGGAAGCCGTTCTCGAAGTAACACAACCCTACGATGCCCCGAGAACTCAATTGATTGAGCATCTTTTGTCCAATTTCACTGTCCACACAGGCTCTGGCTGTTTTTACGTCGGAAAAGACAAAGGGGAGGTTGAACACCAGAAAGTCCGAGGTGAAGCCGGCCAAGGGCGCCGTGGAGATCAACGTCATCTCCAGGGTCCCGCGCTGCAGGCCCTCCACCAAATCCCGCTCGTTGCCCAGCCGCGAGCTGTGGAACACCTCCACGTTCACTCTGCCGCCGGTCTTCTTGGCCATGAGTTCCTTGAAGTATTCGAGCCCCAGTTGGTAAGGATGAGTGGGGGCCAGCACATGGCCTACTCGGATCGTGTACTCGGCCCTGGCCGCGAAAGACGTCCCGGCGAACCCAAGGGGCCCAAGGAGGGGCCAAAGGAAAAAAAACAGACCCACCGCAGCACACAACCCCGCGAAAATCGACTTCGACATTCTCATCAAAACTCCTCACTTTTTGTAGAAATGCAACAATTGTACACACTCCACCTCAAAACGCAATCTCAAGGTTTGAACGGTTATCCCTGATTTTCCCCACGCCTTCCCCAAGCGCTTCACGATTACCCCTGAAAGCGGGAAGCGGGAAGCGCGGACATACAAAAAACGAGCCCCCATCTTGCCGAGGCTCGTCTTGCGCTCACGATAACCGTTCAAATGTCAGGTGTTACAGCCCAGGCACACCGAATTTTCCAGCGAAGCCGTCGATGATTTCGCAGGTGGCGTCATCCAGGAAAATGCCGTTTTTGAGGGATTCTTCGCGTTTTTCCGCCTCTTTCTCGCCGGCGATGTAGATTCTGTCGTGCCCCTCGGCCTTGCCGCTCTCGCGAACCTCCCTCAGAATCTCGCCGATGTGCGCCTTGACCTCTTGAGCGTCGGCGAAAAGATCCAGCCTGAAGGCCCCGAAAAAATGGGCAATGCCCCCCGACCCCTTCTCGAAGGTGTGGAGGCTCCATTTTCCCAAGGACAAGCCGGCGCACAGGAGCTCCACCAAAAGCCCCAGGCCGTAGCCTTTGTGTCCGCCGGACTCTTCGCCCTCGCCCCCGAGAAAGAGATGCCCGCCGTAGCGGGGATTTTCCCAGAACAGTTTCTCGAAGGCCGTGGCGTCCGTCATGCCGTGTCCTTCTTCGTCCACGACCCAGCCTTGGGGCATGGGCTTTTTCCTTCGGTCGTAAACCTCCACTTTTCCGTGGGCCACGGTCGTCGTCGCCATATCGATCATGAAACTGCGCCCGGAAAGCTCGGGAATCGCCACCGCGATGGGGTTGGTCCCGAAGATGCGTTCCCGTCCGAACGTGGGGATGGCGCAGGTCCGCGTGTTGGTAAACGCCATGCCCACCATGTCGTCCCGCGCGGCCCGCTCCGCCCAAAGGCCGGCCATGCCGTAGTGGTTCGAGTCCTTCACGGCGCAAAAAGCGACCCCGCTTGCCTTGGCTTTGCCGAGCATTCGCCCCACCGCGAAATCCGTCACATAGGGCCCCACGCCGTTGCTGCCGTCCACCAGCAAAGAGACAGGGGTCTCCTTCACAATCTTCGGCTCGGCGTCCGGGACGGTGAAGCCGCCCTGAATTCCGTTCCAATAAAAATCGAGCCTCGCCGTCCCGTGAGAGGGAACGCCTCGGGCGTCCGCCTCGGCCAGCACCTCCGCCGTGATCCGGGCGGCTTTGGGAGGGTAGCCGAATTTTTCCAAGATCCCTTCAGTGATTTCGATCAAACGACCGTACTCGATGGTGCGGCTCATATCCCATCACCTCCCGTCATCTCCAAAAGTTGATTCCGCGAAGA
>JAISWV010000378.1 GCA_031270755.1 Synergistaceae bacterium | reverse complement strand
TACTCCATCAGCTTCGTCTTCCTCGAAGTAGGGTTTGAACGGTTACAGGTTTTCGAAGGCATCGAAGGAGGCAATGTGTTTTGACTTTCGAGTTTATGTGGAGCGTGATCGCGTTCTCTTTTGGAATGGCCTCGACGCCGGGCCTCAACAATACCGTCGTGTTTGCCTCCGGGCTCAACTACGGGTTCTTCCCCACCGTGCCCTACATTTTGGGAGTCACCACGGGGCTGCCGTTGATGATCGTCGCCGTGGCCTGGGGGCTTGGAAGTTTTTTCGAGGCTTTCCCGCAGGCTTACCTCTATCTTCGATACGCGGGGGCGGCTTATATTCTGTACCTCTCGTGGAAAATCGCCGCAGCGCCCCTGCCCTCGAAAAAAGACGGGCAAGAAAGCGAAAAAACAGGGAATTCCCCAAAGGGAAAGCGCCCCACTTTTTGGAACGGAATTGTGTTCCAGTGGGTGAACCCCAAAGCGTGGATTCTGGCGATGACAGGCAGCGCCACGTACATCGGGACGGATTTGCCGCCGGCGAAGCTGGCCTTCTACTCCGGGACGTTTGCGGCGGCGTGTCTCCTCTGCCTTGCCGTCTGGTGTCTCGGAGGCGTGTTTTCCGGCCGCTTCATCCGGTCTCCCCGCGTTCACAGAATCATCAACGGCGCAATGGGCCTGATCTTGGCCAGCTCGGTAGTTTCGCTGTTTTGACAAGCATATTCTGCGTTCGCGCGGAAGGATGAACGATCTTAAAAACTTGCGGACTCTCTATATAATTTGAATGTAAACAAAGGAGTTTAGTATTTTGAGGTGCAGGCTTGTGGCTCGGGTGCTTTCCCTGGTTTCCTTGATCGTTTCGTTTTCGATGGCCTTTCCCATGATTTGGGCCGTCATCGACCGAACTGACGATCTTCAGGCTTTCGCTCTGTCGCTGGCCTGTGGGGTGGGGTTCAGCTTCGCGCTCTTTCGGTTGGGCAAAGGGAGCGTGGATTACGAAGAACTGGGCATTCGAGAGGCCCTGGCCGTGGTGGGGCTGTCTTGGGTGATGGCTACGGCGGTGGGAGCCCTGCCTTACGTGTTCACCGACGTCCTTCACACTTATACGGACGCGTTTTTCGAGACGATGTCCGGATTCACCACCACGGGCGCCTCGGTCATGACCAACATCGAAGGAGCGCCGCGGAGCCTTCTGTTTTGGCGCGGTATGACCCAGTGGTTGGGCGGCATGGGGATTATCGTTCTGAGCCTGGCCATTTTGCCCTTTCTGGGGATTGGGGGGTTGGAACTCTACAAAATCGAGGCCCCCGGCCCCACTCCGGAAAAGCTGACCCCGCGTATGCAGCAAACAGCCCTGCTTTTGTGGGGGATCTACGTTTTGTTGACGGCGATGGAGACGGCGTTCTTGATGTTCGGGAGCATGAGCTTCTTCGACGCGCTCACCCACTCCTTTACCACCATCTCCACCGGGGGCTTTTCGCCCCGCAATGCCTCCATCGCTTATTACCGATCCCCTTACGTCGAGTGGGTCGTCACGGTCTTCATGTTTCTCAGCGGAATCAATTTTACGCTGCATTACCTCTTCTTGACGGTTTTTTCCCGAGGAAACCAGCAAAATTGGCACAAAATATGGAGAGACGACGAATTCCGTTTTTACCTTTATTTTGTCTTTGCCGTCACTGTTTCGGCAACGGCGGCTTTGGTCCTCGGGGGGCTCCATGCGAACTTGGGGAACGCGGTACGGGCCGCGGCGTTTCAGGTGGCGAGCCTGGTGACCACCACCGGCTTTTTCTCGGAGAACTACGCTTTATGGCCCTCTTTCGCCCAATGTTTGATCCTGCTTTTGCTGTTTGTGGGAGGGTGCGCGGGCTCCACCGCCGGAGGTCTGAAAATGGTGCGTATCCTGGTGTTGGTGAGGACCGTTCGCGCGGAGATATGGAATTTTTTGCATCCTCGCGCTGTTGTGCGCACGAAAGTGAACGGCAAAGTGATTTCGCAGGTCTATCTCAATTCGATTACCGCCTTTTTCATACTTTACATGTGGATTTTGTGCGTTGCCTGTCTGGCGGTAACCGCCTTTGGAAACGGCCGGTTGGACATTCTAACGGCGTTTTCCGGAGTGTTGACCTGCCTGGGCAACACCGGTCCCGGCCTCGGGGCTTTAGGGCCGGCGGAGAACTACGCCTGGCTTCCCGCCGGCGTCAAGTGGGTCTTGAGCTTTTGTATGCTGGTCGGGCGGCTGGAGCTTTACGCGGTGCTGCTCCTCTTCTTCCCCGCAACCTGGAAACGGTAGGTCCCCGCTTTGCGTTCGAGCCTGAAGGCGCATATTTTAACTTCTGTTTAACTTTTCTTCCCTCGAAGTTTAGAACTTTACTCTAACATAGATACAATAACAGGAGCGTACCAGTTTTGTTTTTTTGATCTCGTTTGTTTTACAATAAACAAACGCTCAAAAAGAAAGACGAAAAAACGAGAGGAGTACGCAACGATGAAAGTCATGAAAGTTCTTTTTTACAGCAAGGAATTTGTCAGAATACACGATACATTCCTTGGGTGGATGCCGGAACACCATGTGGACACGGCCGACGAAACGACAATCGAGAAAAAGATCGCCGACGCCGAGGTTTTGGTCACCCGCCCCGGCGCTCCGGTAGGCAAAGAACTCCTGAGCATGGCGCCCGGGTTGAAATTGCAGCAACAGTGGGGGACGGGACTCGAGGGGATCGACATGGACGCGTGCCGGGAGCTGGGTATCGTCGTGTGCAACACCCCCTCCCGGGGAACGGGAAACGCCGAGGGCGTCACCGAGATAGCTCTGCTGCACATGTTGCTTTTGGGTCGGAAATACGCTTTCGCCAGCGAAAACGCGCGCACGGGAAAGATGTTTTCGCCGCGTGGGATCTCGCTTTGGAGGAAAACGGCCTGTGTCGTGGGGTTGGGGAACCTGGGGCGCACGATAGCGGAGCGCCTGGCCGTCATGGGAATGACGCTTCGAGGTGTCAACCGCAGTCCCGTATCCCCCGATGGCCTGGAAAAGATGGGAGTGAAGGAGTTCTTCCCCTTGAATCGATTGCGCGAGGCAGTACCGGGCTGCCGTTTCGTCGTCGCGGCGCTTTCCCTCAACGACGAGACGCGCGGGATTTTCGACGAGTCGTTTTTCCGCGCGATGGACAAGGATGCTTTTTTCGTCAACGTCGCGCGAGGCGCGCTTGTGGACGAGTCCGCCCTGCTTCGGGCTCTGGATGAAAGCCGTCTGGCCGGGGCAGGGTTGGACGTTCTGAAGGACGAGCCTCCGCACCCCGGAAATCCCCTGCTGAGTCATCCTTCCGTCACGCTGACCCCCCATATCGGAGGCAACACGGACGAATCCGCGAAGGGAATTTTCGACTTCATTCGAGACAACGTCGGTCGTTTGAGCCGCGGAGAAGAACCGCTCTCGCGGCAAAATTAGAGGAAAATTAAAGGAGGTGACTGCCTTAAACGTTTTTTGAATTTGAAATTGAACGACTATACTTCTGTACTTCAACGTCGAATTTCTATGAAACTGCTATAGAATTTTTACAAAATACGAGTACAATGCAAACATTTTAATTTGATTTTATCGAAGCGAAGAGTTGTTATCGATTTTATTGGGAGGGTTTCCGTCTGCTTTCGTTTGCCGGCTCTCCCGCTATAAGGGATGTGACACCGATGAAAAGAAGATCGAATGCGGCGAAGATCGTTATCGTCACGTTGCTGACAGGGGCTTTTGGCCTGATGGGATGGCGGATGCTCAACCGCCCGACTCCATCCGAGGCCGTCAGCATTTCCACGATTCGTGAGCGCAACGGTATGCCGGTCACCAGTTGGAGTGTCGCTCAAAGCCCGTGGGAGTACTGGCTGCCCCTTTACGGCACGGTGCGAACCTCCGGGCTGTCCGAGGTCTACGCCTCGCAGGCGGAGTACGTGACCTCGCTTTCGGCGGAAGTGGGCG
The DNA here is from genome assembly GCA_031270755.1 of Synergistaceae bacterium. GTDB lineage: Bacteria > Synergistota > Synergistia > Synergistales > Aminobacteriaceae > JAISLU01. Next base: position 1,499 of record JAISWV010000378.1, on the reverse strand, counting down.
ATACGGTGGTGAAAGGCCAGGTACTGGCGGCCCTGGACTCCCGGAGAGCCGCCGAAAAAGTCCAGGCCGCTCAGGCGCGCTACAACGAACTGTCCTCGAGATACTCCCGCACGCAGGAACTTCAGAAGGCGGGGGGCTCCAGCAAACAGGAGGTGGAGAGCGTCTTTTCCCAGTACAAAGAGGCGGGCGCGTCCCTGCAGCAGCTTCGGACCGAGCTGACCCGCCATAAAGTGGTCTCGCCCATCGACGGCGTCGTCATGCAGCGCGACGCGGAAATCGGACTTCTGGCCAACGCGGGGAAACCTCTTTTCGTCATCGGCGACCCCAAGCGCTTCGAGGTCGTTATCGACCTTTCTCCCCGCTATATCTCGATGGTAAAAAACGGAGAGCAAGCCCGTTATCTGACCCCCTCCGGCGAGTGGGAATCTGCCGCCGTCAAGCGCGTGGACCCCATGGCCAACGCGGTCACGGGCCTTTACAACGTGGTGCTCGGCGTGGAAAGCCGGAGCGGTGAAAGCTCTCAGCTCCATGTGGGCGCATCCGTGGAGACCGAGATCCGCATCGAGCACAGCGACAGCGTCGTGGTGGTGCCTTACGAAAGCGTCCGGGAGGTGGAGGGTATCGCGAAGGTCTACGTCTGCTCCGGTGACGTTGCCGTGGAGCGCATTGTCCAGAAGGGACGCACCAACGACGAAGGACAGACCCACATCATGGCCGGCCTGACAAAGGGCGAAAGCGTCGTCCTCAAGGGGGCCGACCGCATGTACGACGGAGCGAGGATCTGGATACAAGACCAGGCTAAAGACTCTCAGGGTCGAGATCCTAACAAATCTCGGCAGATCTGACCATGTGGCTGATACGCAGTTCCGTCCGGCGGCCGGTTTTGACGACCGTCATCACTCTTATATTGATTCTTTTGGGATCGTATTCTTATTTGAACATGGGCGTGGCGTTTCTGCCCAAGATGGACATTCCCGTGGTCATGGTGCGTGCGCAGTACGAGGGCGCCGGGCCGGCCGAGACGGAATCCACTTTGGTGAAACCCTTTGAGGACGCCGTCGCCCGGGTGGAGGGCATAAAGACCATTCGCGGGTTCGCCCGGGACGGCATGGGCAGCGTAGTCATCGAACTGGAAAACGACGTGGACAACACCCAGGCGGCTATGGACATCGCCACTCAGGTGCGCGCCTTGACCCTTCCCGACGGGGCGAAGGACCCCTCCATCGTCAAGTTCGACATCAACGCCCGGGCGTTTATGACGATGGTGGTCATCTCCGACCTTCCCACCTCTCAAGTGCGGGACATTACAGAAGAACAAATCGCCAAGCGCCTGACCCAGATCTTCGGCATGGCCACGGCCGAGGTCATCGGCGGCCTCGACCGCCAGATTCACGTGGAGGTGGACCCCCTTTCTCTAAAAGCGCATGACCTGAGCATCACGCGCCTGGCCGAGACGATCGAGAAGTCGAACCGCAACGAGCCCGCCGGACAGATCGCCG
>JAISWV010000355.1 GCA_031270755.1 Synergistaceae bacterium | reverse complement strand
GAAGAGCAGGTCGCGGTTCCGCAGCAAGACCCCCGGCAGCAGCCCCGCCTCCGTCAGAATCTGGAACCCGTTGCATATGCCGAGGACCTTCGTCCCCCGCTTGGCCTGACGGACGACCTCCTCCATGACCGGGGAGTAGCGCGCGATGGCCCCCGTTCTCAGGTAGTCTCCGAAGGTGAACCCCCCCGGCAGAACGATGAGATCGAAGTCCTCGATGGAGCTCTCTTTGTGCCAGACGAACCGAACGCCGATCCCCAGCGTCTCTATCGCTCTTTTGGCGTCGCGGTCGCCGTTGGAGTCCGGGAAGACCACGACCGCGGCCTTCATTTCATTTTTTTTCTTCATCGCCTGATTTTTCGTCATGACAGAGGCTCCACGTGGACGGAATATTCCTCCATCACGGGGTTTGCCAGAATGCGGTCGGCCAGAACTTTCACCTTTTCTTCGACGCTCTTTGCGTCGGGCCCGTCCACCGTCAGCTCGATGACCTTGCCCACCCGGACGGAGGAAATATCGGCTCCCCCCTCATGGGCCTTCAGAGCGCGCTCCACCGCCGCGCCCTGGGGATCCAGAATGCTTTTTCTGAACATCACGGTGACCTCCGCTTTACATTGCATGTGCGTTACCCTCCTATGCGTTTCAGCACTTCTCGATAAGCCTCTTCGACGTTGCCTAGGTCGCGGCGGAAGCGGTCTTTGTCCAGCTTTTCATTGGTCGTCGCGTCCCAAAAGCGGCAGGTGTCCGGCGAGATTTCGTCCCCCAGGAGGATCTTCCCTTTATGGACGCCGAACTCCAGCTTGAAATCGACCAGGAGAAGGTTTTTCGCCGCCAGAAACTCCGTCAGAACGGAGTTGACCTTCAGCGCCAATCCCTCTATGACGTCGAGCTGTCCGGGCGTCGCAGCTTCCAACGCCGCCGCGTGGGAACGGTTGATCAACGGGTCGCCCAGGGCGTCGTCCTTGTAGTACAGCTCCGTCACCGGCTGAGAGAGCTTCCGCCCCTCCTCCCACCCCAGGCGTTTGGCGAGGCTGCCTGCGGAAACGTTGCGGACGACGACCTCGATAGGGATGATCGCCAGCTTTTTGACGCGCATGGATCGCTCGTCCACCTTCTCGATAAAGTGCGTGGGAATACCCTTCGTTTTCAACAATTCGAAGAAGAAAGACGAAATCGCGTTGTTCATGACGCCTTTGGACTGGATCGTCCCTTTCTTTTCGCCGTTGAAGGCCGTGGCGTCGTCCTTGAACCACACCAAGGCTTCGTCTGGGTCGTCCGTCAGGTAAACCTGCTTCGCCTTGCCCTCGTAAATCAGCTCGCCTTTTTTCATTTTCCCTGCGCCCTTTCGTAAATATTAAAGATAATTGATGTGAAGTGACGAATACACTCGTTTTCAGCTATTTCAACTTTAGGCTCCTAATTAAGATTCGAAAAATTTTGCGGTGATCCCGGCCCGCTTTGAGGGCTTGCATCACCGCGCTGGCGTTTGTTTTTGCCTTATTTTTTCCCGCAGGGCGTCGTTGCGTTTCCGCACTCCTTCCGCTTGGGCGTTCCGGTAGTCCAGAAGGCGCCTCGCCAGAGATTCGTTGGAGAGCGCCAAGATAGATATCGCGTAAAGGGCCGCGTTCTTTCCTCCGTCTATGGCCATTGTCCCCACGGGAACCCCCGCCGGCATCTGAGCGATGCTCAAAAGCGCGTCTACTCCCTTCAAAGCGGAACCCGAGACGGGCACCCCGATCACGGGCAGAGTGGTGAAGGACGCCATCACGCCCGGAAGGTGGGCCGCCGCCCCCGCCACGGCGATGAAGACTTGGATCCCCCGTTCCCCTGCGGACACCGCGAACTCCCGCACAACGTCCGGAGTCCGATGAGCGGACGCCACGAGAACTTCCGTCTCGACGCCGAAATCCGTTAAAATCTGCCACCCCGGCTCGAACACCGGCCAGTCTGAATCGCTGCCTATAACAACGCCGATTTTCGCCATGAAACTATTTTTCCCCCACCCGCAATCTGAAGCCGGCGCCAACCTCTCTAGCTTCCTCAGCGCCTTTTCATTATAATGCAATGATGAAGGAAAGTTTACGCCACGGCAAAAAATTTTGCAAGCCCCGTGAAATTTGCGTATAAATTTCAATCGACCGGTGTCTGCTCCGTTCGTCCCAAGGGTTCGACCACAAAATTGTGGACCGTCCTCGAAGGCGTCGAGCGAAAGCCTCGTCGAGCGAAAGTAAGATTGATTTTCGAAACACCGACGCAGTGGAACGGCTATACACCCCTTCTCCATCATATCTTTGCCACGAGGAAGGTTAGACGCTATAATCCCCTTTATGATGTCTTTCGTTTAAAAAGTCTTTTTGATTGGAAGTGTACGGGATGGGCTATGACTTTCAGGCGGTCGAGACAAAGTGGCAAAAGATGTGGGAAGAACGAAAAAGTTTCGAGGTGGAGACCGATCCGGGCAAGCCCAAGTTCTACTGCCTGGAGATGTTTCCCTACCCCAGCGGCGCGCTGCACATGGGGCACATACGCAACTATTCCATGGGAGACATGCTCGCCCGTTTCCTTCGCAAGAAGGGATGGAACGTCCTCTACCCTATGGGCTTCGACGCCTTCGGAATGCCGGCGGAAAACGCGGCCATCAAGTACAAAACCAAGCCCCACGACTGGACGTGGCAGAACATCGAGTACATGACGAACCAATCCAAGCGCATGGGCTACAGCTACGACTGGAGAAGGCGCGTCGAAACCTGCAACCCGAACTACTACCGCTGGAACCAGTGGATTTTCCTCCAGATGTACAAGAAGGGGCTGGTTTACCGCAAGAGCGCCCCCGTCAACTGGTGCGAGACCTGCGGCACCGTGCTGGCCAACGAACAAGTGGTGAACGGAGGGTGCTGGCGCTGCGAAACCCCCGTCGTCAAGAAAAACCTGGAGCAGTGGTTCATCAAGATCACCGACTACGCCCAGGAGCTTCTGGACAACATCGATTCGAAGCTCACCGGGTGGCCGGAGAGGGTCCGCATCATGCAGCGCAACTGGATAGGCCGGTCGGAGGGCGCGAGGCTTTCTTTCAGGGTGGACGCCCTGGATTACACGATCGAGGCCTTCACCACGCGGTTCGACACGGTGTACGGCATCACCTTCATCGCCCTGGCCCCGGAGCACGAGCTGGTCAAAGCCATGCTGGACAAACTGCCCCGAGAGGAGACCGCCCGGATGTCCGAGTTCGTGGCGCGGTGCGCGGCCCAGAGCTCCATCGAACGCTCCGACGCGGGGGGAGAAAAATTGGGCTTCAAGACGCCCTTCACCGGCGCGCATCCCGTCACGGGCGAGCCCGTTCCCATCTGGATCGCCAACTATATCCTGATGGACTACGGCACCGGGGCCATTATGGGCGTCCCGGCTCACGACCAGCGCGACTTCGATTTCTGCCGCAAGTACGGCATTCCCATCATCCCCGTCATTCAGCCGGAGGGGGAGACCTTGGACGGCGCGACGATGACGGCCGCCTTCGAAGGCGACGGGTTGAGCTGCAACTCCGGGCAGTTCGACGGGCTGCCGACGCAAAAAGCCATCCCGGCGATGATCGACTGGGGCGAGAAAAAGGGGCTCTGCAAGCGGGAGGTGAACTTCCGCCTGCGGGACTGGCTGATCTCCCGTCAGCGCTACTGGGGAACGCCCATTCCCTTCGTCCACTGCCCCCGGTGCGGCGTCGTCCCCGTGCCTGAAGAACAGCTTCCCGTGCTGCTGCCCGAGGACGTGACGGTGGTGGACGTGGGGCGCTCGCCCCTTCTGGACCTGCCGGAGTGGCTGGAAACCGCCTGCCCGGTCTGCGGCGGCAAGGCGCGGCGCGAGGCCGAGACCATGGACACGTTCTTCTGCTCCTCGTGGTATTTCGAGCGCTACTGCTCCCCCGGGTTCGACAAGGCCCCCTTCAAAACCGGGGACACGGACTACTGGATGCCCGTGGACCAGTACATCGGGGGCATCGAACACGCCTGCCTCCACCTGATCTACGCGCGATTCTTCACCATGTTCCTGTCGGACATCGGCCTGCTGAAGCCCGGGGTGCGGGAGCCCTTCACGAACCTTTTGACCCAGGGCATGGTCATCAAGGACGGGGCCAAGATGTCCAAGTCTCTGGGCAACGTGGTGGACCCGACGGAGATCGTGGACAAGTACGGCGCCGACACCGTGCGCCTCTTCATCCTTTTCGCCTCTCCGCCCCAGAACGACCTGGACTGGTCGGAACAAGGCGTGGAGGGGGCCCATCGTTTCCTGAACCGGGTGTGGCGCTTTGTGGAGGACAATCTGGAGAGCCTGACGCAAAACGGCTCGGAGCGCGTTGCCATGTCCGACCTTTCCGACTCGGTCCAGCGCGACTTCAAGCGCAAAATCCACAGCACGATCTTCTCCGTGACGCGCGACATCGACGAGGAAAAGCAGTTCAACACCGCCATCGCCCGCCTGATGGAGCTCACAAACGCGCTTTACGCGTTTCACCCGGCGGAGCCCGTGGGATACCGGCTGAGGCGCGAGGCCGTAGACGTTCTGCTGAACTGCCTGTCTCCCTTCAGCCCTCACATTGTCGAGGAACTGTGGCAGATGCTGGGCAACGAAACTTTGCTTGCCCAAACCCCTTGGCCTGTTCCGGAAAAAGATGCACTGGCCGCGGACGTGGTCACCATCGTCGTGCAGGTGAACGGCAAGGTCCGCGCCAAGCTCTCCATGCCGGCGGGGCTCGACGAAACGCGGTTGAAGAGCGCCGTGATGGACGACGCCCAAGTCAAGGAAAAGATCGCCGGCAAAGAGATCGTCAAGGTCATCGCCGTTCCGGACAAACTGGTGAACGTCGTCGTGAAGGGCTGAGCGTGAAGGGTTGAAAGAGGCACTGGAGGAATCCAATCCATGCCCCGCCTGATCGCCATCGAAGGGCACGAGAGCCAGCGCCGCAAGCTGGAGGAGCTGCTCTCGGGCCTGGAGAAAAAAGGGTATACGCTGACCGGCAAGTTCGAGGCCGCTTCCGCCCAGGGCGGGTGGCCGGGGGTCATTGCGGCCTCCCGGAGCGGGGGGCTTTTCGACGACAAGAGAATAACGGTGGTGGAAAGCGCCGAACAGCTTGGCTCTTTTCCCCCTCCTCTCGGAGATTTTTTGGAGGACGAGGCGGACGACGTGGTGGTCGCCGTCTTTGGCGGAGACACGAAGAAGGTCTTCGCCAAAGAAACCCTGAAAAAGATCTCTTTCATCCGCTCCGACGCCTCCGTTCCACCTTGGGGACGCAGGGAGTGGCTCGTCAACCTCGCCCGGGAAAAATCTTGCCGCCTGGACGGGGCGGCCGCCGCGCTTCTGGCCGAATCTCTGGAATCTCAGGAGGAGCTACGGTCGGAGCTGGACAAGTTGGCGCTTTTCGCGGCCGGAGAGCCCATAACCGTCGAGACCGTCAAGCAGCTCTCCTTCGACGAGGGCGGCAACGCCCTTTTGCGTTTCCTGGACGGAGTCTGTCAAGCCCGTCACAAAGACGTGCTGAACGCCCTGAAGTATCTTCAATCGGACCCCTCTCCCCTTCCGCTTTTGACCGCCCTCTACAATCGGTTGCGTCCGGCACTCTACATCGCCTGCTCTTCGCCCCGGACGGAAGGGAAGACCCTGGCGGCAGTGGGGGCTACGCGGGAATACGCGCTGCGCATGGCGCGTACCGCCCTCGGCCACTTTGGGCAAGAGAACATCAAACATTTCATGCTGAACCTGATACGCCTTTCCTACCTGGAAAAAACCTCCCTCGCCGAAGGATGGATCGGTTTCGAGGCCGCTCTGTGGCGCCTTCTGGGAAACTCGCAAAACCCGTAGGGACGGGTTTCTGGTAATCGCGGGCGGATAATATCCGCCCCTACGGTGATCGCAACCCCTTAATTGCCCGCGATCGTAAGGGATTCGATCACCACATCCGCCACAGGTTTGTCGGAGGAGTCGACTTTTGTCTTGCCGATGGCCTCCACCACGTCCATGCCCTCCACAACCGCCCCGAAGATCGCGTGTTTGCCGTCCAGCCACGGCGTGGGGACGAGGGTCACGAAAAACTGAGAGCCCCCGGTGTTGGGGCCCGCGTTGGCCATCGACAAAATGCCGGGCTTGTCGTGCTTCAGTCCCGGCCCGAACTCGTCAAGGATGGCGTATCCGGGACCGCCCCTCCCCGTTCCGGTGGGATCGCCGCCCTGAATCATGAACTTGTCGATCACCCGATGAAAAATCACGCCGTTGTAAAACCCCTTCTCCGCCAAATCGATGAAGTTTTGAACCGTTTTCGGCGCCAGGTCGGAAAACAGCTCCACCTTGAACGTCCCCATGGACGTCTCGAAGGTCGCCGTCGGCGAGGCCGCCCACGCCCCTGTTGCCGCGGAGCACACGAGGCACACCGCGATCAATGACTCCATTGCCGTCTTGAACACTTGAAAAAATCCTCCTTATAAACACATTTTTGAGATCGGTAAGTTAAAGCTTGTAATTCGACATTCAGCGATTAATGATATCATAAACGTGGTGTGGCGTACAAAAAAGATAAAAAAGAGTGATCGAGGGAGGATTGCGCGGTGGAGGATTTGGATGTTCCAAAGAACGTTTCTTTGTTGGAATTGCTGTCCGTTCCCGGTCGGGACCCGGAGATAACGCAAGCTGCCATCGAAAAAGGAGCCGACGTCAATGAAACGTCCGCTCATGGTTTCACGCCTCTCATGCTGGCCGCGATTCTCAACGACAATCCCGATATAGTCCGGACGCTTCTCCAGAATGGAGCTGACGTCAACGCGGAAACTCACGAGGGAATGACCGCTTTGATGTGGTCGCTTTTGACCGAAACCTACGACCACACCGCGCAGGACCTTCCCCAGGCCCTGAAAAGAGAGGCGAACCGCCGTGGCACCGCGATGGAACTCATTCACCACGGAGCGTATGTGAACGCGGTCTGTTATTCTCTTCATTGGAAAAAATGGACGCCGCTTCTTTTCGCCACCTTGGACCCGGACCGCAACGTCTCCATTATCCTCGAATTGCTGGCCGCCGGGGCCTTCGTCAACGTCCGATCGGCGGAAGGGGTCACGCCGCTGATGCACGCCGTCTCTTACGGACGCTCGTCCAGCGTCGTTCACGCATTGATCGGCGCGGGCGCCGATGTCAACGCGAAAAGCGAGCAAGAGGGGCGCAAAAACTGGACGCCTCTCCTGTATGCCATCGCCAGCCCCTACAGAAACTTGGCGATCGTCAGGGAACTCGTGCTGGGCGGAGCGGAGGTCAACGTCACCACGGCGAACGGAATCACGCCGTTATTGCTGGCCGTGAACCTCGAAGACGACCCCTCTTTTGTGCAGTTGTTCTTGGACGCGGGAGCCGACGCCTCGATCCAGGACGAGGAAGGCAACTCCCCTCTCGACTGCGCCCAAGCCAAAAATTTCGTCAGAATCGCCGGCCTTTTGTCGAAAGTTCGAGGCATTCAACAAAAAAATCAAAAAACAACGCCGTAAAAATAAGGACAGCCTATTGACACCGATGCCGAAACGTCACAATATTGCCGTGTCACATCTATAGTGAATTAGGTTGGAAAGAATGCGGTTCCTGTTTTAGACATTCCAACTTCAGGCTTTTTATCTGAATTCACTACTTAAGGAGGGGCTTTGAGTGAAACTTTGTTACGTCAATGGGAAATTTGTTCCCCCGGAGGAGGCGCTGCTCCCGATTTCGGATCTCATCATCCAGCGGGGCATAGGAATTTTCGAGACGCTCAGCACGTACCAGAGGAAAACCCTGATGCTGACGGCGCATTTGGAGCGGCTCTTGACGGGGGCGAAAAAATCCTACATCCACCCGCCTTTGGGCATCGGAGAAATGCGCGACATCATCCGGGAAGGAATCGAACGGCTGGATGGAGAACTTATAATCAAGGTCTACCTTTCGGGAGGGGACGTTTTTGACCGTGTGGACGGTTTCACCGAGCCGCGTTTTTTTGTCACCTACGAGCCTCTGGCCCTTCCCCCCGACGAATTCTACGAAAACGGCATCCGCCTGGAGCCCGTCGACTACTGCCGCGACGAGCCGGCAACCAAAAGCGTCAACTACCGTAAAGCTTATACTTTGTCCCCCCACGACGAACATGCGGAGATCCTCTACTGCCCCGGCGGAGAGATCACGGAAAGCGCGCAGAGTTCGTTTTTTCTCTACGTGAACGACACGCTGGTCACGGCCCCTCTGTCCCGCGTCTTGAAGGGAACCATGCGCCAGGCCGTTCTCGACATAGCGCGGGGCATCGGCATGGACGCGGAGGAGCGCTGCCCTCTTCTGGCAGACCTGCCTCAGGCGGCGGAGGCATTCATCACGGGCAGCGTCAAGAAAATTCTTCCGGTGGTGCGCATAGGCACCCAGATCATCGGAAACGGGCGCCCCGGCCCCGAGACGAAACGCCTCATGGCCCTCTACTTGGAACACATCACGGAGTGGCTCGAATAAAAATAGCGACAGGAGATCATGATATGACATGTAATGATAATGAAGAAAATGAAAACAATAAAGAGAATGAAAAAAACAACGGGCCGGAATGCGTTTTTCGCGATTTTTGCGATTTTTGTGATGTTGGCACCTCGCGGGAAGCGCCTGGGAGTTCTCCCCGATCTCCCGTTTACTCCGTCTTGGCTGTCAACCCGGGTTCCACCAGCACCAAGGTCGCCAGGTTCGTGGACGAAGCGGAGAGCTGGAGCGAGACCATCCGCCACTCCAGTGACGAATTGGCCCCTTTCGGCTCCGTGGTGGAGCAATTCGACTTCAGGCTTTCGACAATCCAAAACCTCCTGAAAGAACACGAGGAGGAAAAAATCGACGCCGTCGCCGGGCGGGGCGGGATCATCGACCCCCTCCCGGGCGGGACGTTTCGGGTGGACCGCCTCCTGGTCGACCGCCTGAAGGTCGGCAAACCCTGGGACCACGCCTCGAACCTGGGCGGCGTTTTGGCGGAGGCGCTGGCCTCCCGGTGGAGTGTGCCCGCGTTTATCGTGGACCCCGTCTGCGTGGACGAAATGATGCCGGAGGCCAGGATCATGGGCCTGCCCGACCTGCCGAAGCCCTCCTTCTCCCACGCGCTCAACATCAAGGCCACGGTGCGCCGCGCGGCCCGGGACCTGAACGTTCCCTGGAACGAGCTTCGCGCCGTAGTCGCCCACATGGGCGGAGGGGTCAGCATCGTCGCGCACCGCCGCGGGCGCATCATCGACACGAGCAACGGCACCGATTACGGACCTTTTTCGCCCAGCCGCACAGGAGGGCTTCCCGTGGGAGCTCTGGCCCGCCTGGCCTTCAGCGGCCGCTATGCCAAGGAGGAGCTGGAGCGCAAAATCGTGGGGCAAGGAGGGCTTCTGGCCTACCTGGGGACCAGCGACGTGCGCCAGGTTCGGAAGATGATCGAAGAAGGCGGTGAAAAAGCCGCTTTGGTATATCGCGCCATGGCCTGGCAGATCGCGAAGGAGATCGGGGCCCAATCCGCTTCCATGGGGGAGAAAGTCGACGCGATACTCCTCACCGGCGGGATCGCTTACGATTCCGAGTTCGTGCGGCTGGTGCAGGAACGGGTGCAGTGGATCGCCCCGTGCCTGGTTTACGCAGGGGAGGACGAGATGCTGGCCCTGGTTCAGGGGGCGCTTCGGGTGCTGAAGGGGGAAGAAGAAGCCCAAAATTACTCGGATTACGCTCCTAAACTTCATCTGGAATAGGGCTATAATCAAAGAGCAAGACGAATAATAAATAAAATACCCTAAATTTTTGGAGGTTGATGGAAATGGAACAGATTCGGTCGCTTTCCCAGATGATTGAAGAAGCCAAAAAACTTTGCTCCGTTGTAGGCAGGAAACGCGTTGCCGTGGCTATGGCGGAGGACGCGGGGCTGATCTCGGCCATCGAGGAAGCCCGCAGGGACGGGCTCATCGAGGCCACACTGGTCGGCAACGTCTCGGTGATGAAGTCGGCCATCGCCGAGGCCGGGGCGAATGAAAACGACTACATCCTCATCGACGAGAAAAACGAAATCCGGTGCGGGCTTGTGGCCGTGGCGGAGGTTTCCTCGAAACGCGCCGACATCTACATGAAGGGACAGCTCCATACGGACCACTTTCTGCGGGGCATGTTGAACAAGGAGGTGGGCCTGCGGAGCGGCAGGGTCATCTCTCACTGTTATTTCCACCAAATCGACGGCTACGACCGCATCATCTTCATCGCCGACGCCGCCTTCAACACCTATCCCAGCCTGAAACAGAAAGCCGATATCCTGCAGAACACCGTCAACTTCGCCCGAGCCCTGGGCGTGGAGTGCCCAAAGGTCGCCTGCCTGGCCGCCGTGGAGGTCGTCAACCCCGACATGCCCTGCACGCTGGACGCGGCGGCCCTCACCATGATGGGGCAGAGAGGGCAGCTCAAAAACTGCCTCGTGGACGGCCCCTTGGCGCTGGACAACGCCATCAACGAAGAGGCCGCGAAGACCAAAAGGATCGTGTCTCTCGTGGCGGGCAAGGCCGATATCCTTCTGGTTCCCACCATCGACGACGGAAACATGCTGGCCAAGTCCGTCATCTATTTTTCGAAAAACGAAACGGCCGGTCTCATGGTGGGCGCCGCTGCCCCGGTCATCTTGACGAGCCGGGCGGACTCCCCCAGGACGAAGATGCTCTCCATCGCGGCTGCCATCATGATGACGGCCCACTCTTAGGGCTTGGAACACAGGGAATTTCCGGCCTGAGGATTTTTTCCGATGAAAATTTTTGTCATCAACCCCGGCTCCACCAGCACGAAAATCGCGCTTTTCGACGACGAAAAGTGTCTTTGGACGGACACCCAGCGTTACGAAACGGGCGTGATCGAGCGGTTCGAAACCGTCATGGACCAAGAAAAGTTCCGCTGCGACGAGATAATGAAAGTGCTGGACTCCAAAGGGACCCGGCCCGGGGAATTCGCGGCCGTGGTCGGGCGGGGCGGCCTGATGAAGCCCATTCAGGGCGGCACCTATCGCGTGAACGACCGAATGCTGGAGGACCTGAAGAGCATGACTTACGGCGCTCACGCCAGCAACCTGGGAGCGCCTCTCGCCGTCCGGTTCGCGGGCACGGGCGAGAATAGCGTTCCCGCCTTCATCGTCGATCCCGTGGTCGTGGACGAGCTGGTGGACGAGGCCCGTATCTCCGGCTTGCCGGAAATTCCGCGCATTTCCATCCTGCACGCCCTCAACCAGAAGACCGTGGCGCGCCGGGCCGCCGCCGATCTGAAAAAGCCTCTCCTGGAGTGCAATTTCGTCGTGGCGCACATGGGAGGAGGGATCTCCGTGGGAGCCCACGAACATGGGCGGGTCATCGACGTCAACAACGCGCTGGACGGAGAGGGCCCCATGTCGCCGGAACGGTCGGGCAGCCTGCCCGTAGGGGGCCTGATCGACCTGTGCTTCGACGGCAGACACACGCTGCGGGA
>JAISWV010000354.1 GCA_031270755.1 Synergistaceae bacterium | reverse complement strand
GTCAAAGCTGCCTTCGCCCTTCTTCCTGTTCGGGGCCGAGGCGGGCGCGTAGTTCGAGCGCGGGTTCAGGGCTTTGCGTTCGGGAGCGGCGTTGTGGTCGGGACGGCGGCAGATGATTTCGAGGACCTTTTCGGCGCTTCCCTCGCCCTTCATCGCCTTGATGAAACGGGTTGCCCACTCCTCGGTCTCGCCCACGATGCGCTCCAGGACCTCCTCAGGCTCGCTCATGACGGCTTTGCCGAACGGCAGGTTCGCTTTTTTGTAGTCGCCGCTCTTCCGGGAGAGCTTTTCTCCGTCCGCCCAGGAAACGACCTTGTTCCAGAGCGCGTCGCTGACGCCCCGCCCGTTTTCCTTCACGTAGGAGCCCGAGGACGTGTCCGCGTTCCCGGTCTCCGGGTCCATCTTGATGCCATACGCCACGTTCTGGAACAGCGTCGCGACGTTGCCCTTGTTGATGCGGTATTTGTGGAACTCCTCCACTTTATGGAGAGGCGTGCCGGATATCCCGTGCTGGGCGATGGATACGCCGTAAGGCGCGATCGCCTCGGCGATTTCGAGGGTGCGCTGCAGGTCGATGCCCTCCGCCTGCCCGCTGGTCGTGTCGTAGGTTCCGTGGAGCGAGCCGTTCGAGATCGCGAGCAGGTCGGGGAATATCCCCCACGCGTTCAGTCCGCCGATGAAGAAAAGAGCCTCCTCGACCGTGGACAGCTCTCCGGCGCCCTTGATCTCGCCGACCTCGACTTCGAGCCCCAGGTAGGGCGGAATGCTCATGGCGACATCGCGCGTCGCGCAGAGGTTCTCGTAGTCCTGGAGGTGGGAGGCGTCGACCGCCACGGACGTCCAGCCCTCGTCGACCAGAGTGGGAATGTGGGACACGGCCTTGTAGAGGTCGGGCTCTCCCTTGATGCCGTAATGATCGACGTGCATCGCGAAGATCACGCCGTCCCCCAGGTCCTTGGAGTAATTCTTCGCGTAGTTCGGAAGGTTTTCGAAGTTGCCGAAGCAGTAGCCCGTTTCGGACTTCGCGATCTCCAGCACGACGGCCGCGTCCAATTTTTTCGCCGCGCGCAGAACGCCCTTCGCCGTCAGGGGACACCGGCAGTTCGCCGCCAGAATGACGCACCCCAGCTCCTTGGCCGCGGCGTAAATGTCGCGCCCGCTGACCAAACCGGCGTTCTCGTTTCTCCACAGAGCCCTGACGTTCAAGGGCCTGCGTTTCAGCATTTCCTGGTATGCCTTGCCGTTTACGTCCATTTCTCACACTCTCCTGTTCAGATGGTATCGCAATTGTATCGCCGCGCCCGTTCGGACTGGGCCCGTCAGCTGTTGTTCAGCCGCTCGGCGTAGGATTTTTCAAGTTTGTCGAAAACGGCGAATATCTTTCGAGCCAAACGCCGGTTCCCGGCGCTGTAGAACAAAAGCGCGTCGTGAAGGTTCTGGTTGGCCCTCTCCCGGTAATTCGAAAAAATCTCGACCCCCACCAGCAGATTGTCCCTGGGGTTCAGCATATCCTTTGCCCTGGCGATATGGGGATACTTTTTCCGGATCGTTTTCTGATGCACACGCCAGCGCACCTGCATCAACCCGTAGTCCCCCCCGCGCGAAACCGCGTCGTGCCTCGCGGAGGATTCGTTGACCACCATCGCGGTGATAACGAAGGGGTTTTGCTTGAATTTATCGGAAGTCTGTATGATGAGAACCGCGTATTCATAGGCTTTTTCTTCGCTCAGTCTTTTGTTGTACTGCCGCAGGACCGCGGCGATGCTCTTTCTCTTGGCTTCGTTCTTCTTGCGGTCGCTGTGCCGAACCGGCACCCTGCCGCTCACGGGCGGCGCGGGCTTGACGAACTCTATTTTTCGCTTGAACACAGGAAAATCGTAACGCTCCGGCTCCGCGAAAGCGGCGGAAACGAAAAACAACGCAACCGCGGCGATTCCACACATTCTGAGACTTGCAATGAACAGATTCTTCATTGACGACACCCCCTTCGAGAACTGACTGCAAAGTTTTCCTGTGTTTTAACGATTTACCTCCTTAGAGTCGCGTACATGGGTCGAACGGGTTGCTTCAATTCTTCTCTTTCAGCTTCAGCGTCCGCATCTCGTTGACGACCGCCGTTCCCTTGCCGTACCGGGCGGCGGCCTCCTTCCACGTCCCTTCCTCGTCGGGGGCGTAATCCCCGATGGCCCTGCGAAACTCGACGATCGCGGCGTACATGCCCTTGACCGCGTTCAGATAGTCCGTCCTCACTCGCTGATTCTCCGTCTGAGCGTTGATCAGGTCGATCTGCGCGCCCATGCCCTCGTTATACATCAGCTCCGTGATGCGCAGCTCCTCGTCGGAACGCTCCACCTGGCGCTTTTTGTCCTTCTCGAGAGCCGACGCCCTCTCCCAGTCGTTCAGGGCAATGGCCAAATCCTGTTTCGCGGAGTTCTCGGCGGACCTCAGCGAGGCCTCGGCCGCCTGCGCCAGCCGGTCCGCATTCAGCGTCCTGTAGCGGGTCGAGCTGCCGTCGGCGAGGGGAATGTTCAACGTCAGCGACGCCCCGATCTCCCCGTCCTGAGGAGTGGAGGCATTCCACGGATCCGACCACGGCGTCCACCGGATCGCGCCCGTGAGGGTGGGCGCCGTCCCCTTCGCCGCCAGTTTTTTGACGAGCTTGCCGCGCTCCAGCGCCAAGCGGGCGGCACGGACATCGGGACGGGAAAGCAACGCCTCCTCCAGACCGGCGCCGAGATCGAAATCCGGCACGGCAAGAGGCTCCTCGACCGGAACGACCTCCGTCCCCCCCGTCAGGGCGGTCATACCGGACAAAAGATTCCGGTACTGCGCCTCCGCCTCCGTCACCAGGCTTTCGGCCGCCACGACCTGCGCCTCCGAACGGATGAGGTCGAGTCTGGGCACGAGCTGCTGCCTGTACTTTTCCTCTATCACGCGATTGTTCTCCCGCCTCTGGCGCAGCACGTCTTTTTGAAGGGCGATATTTTCGCGGGCGAGCACGGCGGACCAGTAGGTATCCTCCGCCGCGGCGAACAAAAGATTGACGCTGTTGTCGAAAGCGGCGCGCTGGCTCTCGTAAAAAAGAATCTGCTGCCGCTCGTCCAGCGTGTACTCCCCCGACAGGTCGAAACGATGCGTCAGCCCCAGGGAGGTGTTGTACGTCATTGCATTCCTGTTGTGCGCCGCCCCCGCCTGCTGGTCGCTGACGTAGGAGACCGATCCCGAAAGGGCCACGCTCGGACGCTGGTAAGACACGGAAGCCAGCACGCCGTAATACGCGGCCTCGGCGTTCCGCACGCCGGCCTGAAGGGAGTGGTTGCCCTGCCTCACCATTTCCAGATATTCATCCAAAGCGGCGACCTCCGCCGCCGGCGCGCCGGACGCGCCCCCCTGAAAGGACAAAAACAACAAGAACGCCGCAACCAATATCCAACGCTGTTTCAAAGCAGTCACCTCGACAGTTCCTCAATCCTCAGTTCTTCAAGCATCGATGCCCCGACCATCCGGCGCTTCGATACATAACATACGGAACGTAAAAAAACCTCGCGTCAAGCAACGGCATCGTTTCTGCCCTCGGCAGACCCGGCAAAAACTCGGTAAACGGCGCGCTCTCCGCGAGGTATATTATCACAAAATGAATCGGGAAACGCTCGAACTCAGAGGGATACTTCCCTCCAACCCTTCAAAAGCCCTCCCCGCGTGTGATACAGATCCTGTCTCACGGCCTGCCTTTGGTGGGGGCGTTTTTCTCGTCCTCGCGCCGGAGTTCCTCGCCGCGCCGGCGCGTTTCCTTCCGCTGCGCCGGAGGCTTCGGCCGCGCTTTCTGCTGGAGCTGCGCCGGGGG
>JAISWV010000341.1 GCA_031270755.1 Synergistaceae bacterium | reverse complement strand
CGACCTCGCCTCCGGCCATAGCGCCGAGCAAGAGCTTTCCCTTGACCGACGCGGGCGGGTATTGCTTGATGATTCCCATGCGTCGCACGTGATATTCCACGTTATCTTTTCTGTCCAGTTCTTCCTTCACCTCCACGGCCATCGCGTATGATTCGTCCGAAAGCAGAATGTCGATGTCGGTGAGAACACGGTTGTTGTCGTCGTAGACCGGCATATGTGGGTAAGCCCGCTGTAGGGTGTAGGGGTAGTTCGCAAATTTTTCCCAGAACCGGGCGGAAATCAAGTTCTCAATGGGATCGTCGTGGAAAAAGCGCCATCCGTCGATGGTATTTGAAAGTTTATCGATCCTCCGGCCGGTTTCTTTCAACCGCCAGTCGGTTTCTTGCATTTGCAGAGCCGTTTCTTTTATCTGCAGAGCAGTTTCCGCGAAAAGCTCCTTGAGCAGTCGTTCGGTTTCTTGCATCCGCCGGCCGGCTTCTTTCATCTGTCGGTCGGTTTCCGCTTGCGATCGTCCGAGCATGTCCAAACCGGCCCACACCTTCTGGGCGAGGGCTTCCCATCCTTGCGATTCCGCTTGCGCCGCAGTTTCCATCGTTTCAATCCTCCCTTTCTCCTTATATTCACAAGCAAATTGTACTGTAGTTCAGTATAACATATTCTACAGGCGAGGCGACCCACCCGGTCGTGGTTAGCGGCTCAGCGTCTCGGCTGTCACTCCCGCGACGTATCGATATCGCGCTTTTTGGAAGTTCGCTCGAAAGTTCAAAACTCTTGGGCTCGCAAAGCCCGCCAAATTCACCGCCTCCAGGCGGCGGGGAGGAACAAAAGGAGCGCCGCGTAGAGCTCCAGGCGGCCCGCCAGCATACAGAAGCTGAAGACCCATTTGACACTGGCTGGGAGCCAGGCGTAGTTCTCGACCGGACCCAGGGGCCCAAAGCCCGGACCCGTGTTGCCCAGAGAGGCCAACACGCCGGAAAGGGCCGTCAAGACGTCCAGACGGGTCCCTCCAAGGGCGGTCACCACCAGGCAGGCCGTAAACAACACCAGCATGTAGAGCATAAAAAAAGCGGTCATGGCGTTGAGGGAAACCTGAGAAAGCACTTTGCCGTTCACCTTCGTCCGTAGAATGGCCCGGGGATGCAGGAGGTTCCATATCTCCGAGCGGATGGTCCGCAGCAGAACCAGCAGGCGCACCATCTTCAAACCTCCGGCAGTGGAGGTCGCGCACCCTCCCACGAATATCAAAAGCATCACCAAAAATTGGGTGAAATAAGGCCACAAAACGTAGTTCTCCGAAAAGAAGCCGGTGGTGGTCACCAAGCTCACCACTTGAAACGCCGCGGCTCGCACCGCGTTCCCCAGGTTCGAATGGATTCCCCCCAGGACCAGAGCACAGGTCACCAGAAGGACGGCGGTCAAGACGAAAGAAAGGTAGAAACGAAACTCGTCGTTTCGCCATATCTTGCTCCAATTTTGCCGCCTTCCCGGCAAAAAACCTGTCAAAAAGAGGTAGTGCAGTGCAAAGTTGACCCCTCCCAGAAACATGAAGAACGTCACGACCCACTCGATGTACGGGGACCGGTAATGGGCGATGGACGCGTTGCGGGGAGAAAAACCTCCGGTGGCGATGGTCGTCAGGGAGTGGCTGAGGGCGTCGAAGAAGTCCATGCCCCCCCACATCAGAAATATCGTCTCGACCACCGTCAACAGAACGTAAATCCCCCAGAGAAACAACGCCGTCTGCTGCATGCGCGGGGTCAGCTTTTCAGGCGTGGGGCCTGGGACTTCGATCTTGTAGAGCTCCTGCCCTCCCACTCCCAGAAAGGGCAGAATAGCCAGGCTCAGGACGATGATTCCCATGCCCCCCAGCCACTGGGTCATGCCGCGCCACAGCAGGAGGGCGCGGGATGCCGCCTCGATGTCGGTCATGACCGTGGCGCCCGTGGTGGTGAAACCGGACATGGTCTCGAAAAACGCGTCCGTGTAGGTACCGAGGACGTCGGTGAGCACATAGGGCAGGGCCCCGACGGCCGTGGCGATGACCCAGGACAAGCCCACGACGGCCAGAGCCTCTCGGATGCCCAGCTCTCCGTAGTTTGCGTTTCCCACCCGAAAAAGCGCGAAGCTGAAACCAACTCCGCAGAACAAGGACAAGGCGAAGGCATAAAGATCGTCGCTCCCATCCACGGCCGCCCAAATCATGGGGAAGACCATCGAAAACGAAACGATCAGGGAAACCAAGGAAAGCACCCGCGCCACAAGTTTGAATCGCAAGACTCAGTACTCCCGGCTTTCTCTAAAATTTATCCAAAAAATTCCGCTGCTACCGGCATTTGAGCCGTCGAAGCAAAAAGAACCACGTGATCGCCGGACTTTAGGCGCGTCGTTCCGTCGGGGACGAAGACGTTTTTGCCCCTCCCCACCAGGGCCACCAAAACCCCCTTGGGAATCCCAAGCTGGGCCAGAGGGGTTCCCTCCAGCCTGTGTTTCTCCGAAAGCACCACCTCCAACATCTCCGCGTCGATCTTCTCGATGATGGACAGGGCTTTGGAGTTTCCGGGGTAGCGAATGTAGCGCAAAATCAACGAAGCCAGGGCCTCGTTGGGGTCCACCACGGCGTCGATGGGCATGAGGCTCGGCATCTCCTGATAGAGCCGCCGCCGGACCACCGCAATGGCCTTTTGCGCCCCCAAGGATTTGGCAATGGTGCCGTATACCAGGTTGACCTCGTCGTACTCCGTGGCGCAGACGTAGCCGTCGGCGGAATCGATTCCCTCCTCCGTCAGCAGAACCTCGTCCGCTCCGTCGCCGTTCAGGACCAGAGTGGTCCCGAGCTCCGTGGCCAGCCGCTCGCAGCGGTCGCGGTCGTGGTCGATGAGGCGTATTTCCACGCCTTTGTAGCCCGTCTCCAGCCTGTAGGCCACCTGAAACCCCAGCTTCCCCCCGCCCACCACGAACACCCGTTTCAGAGGATGCGAGGAGTGGAGCTGAAAGAGCTCTTCCAGCTTCCAGGCCTGCTCCCGGTAGGAGACCACGTAACACAGGTCGTCCTTCTCGAAGACCATGTTGCCGTCCGGGACGACGTCTTCCTGGTCGGGGCGCTCCACGTAAACCACGATGGCGATGAGGTCGGGGTTTTGCTTCCGAAACTGCTGGAGGGACATTCCCACCAGGGGGGATTCCGGAGCCACGCGAAAGGCGTAGATCGCCGCCCGCCCGCCCAGGAGCTCGGCTGTGTGGACGGCGGTGCTGACGGAGAGCAGCTCCAGAATTTCCCGTGCCACGGACCGCTCCGGGGAGACCATCATGTCGATCCCCAGGTCCTGGGCCCAGGTCAGGGAGTCGGTGAACTCCAGCCCCCGCGCCCGCGCTATCACCCGCTTGACCCCCGCGTGTTTGGCGATCCAGCAGGAGAGGATATTGGCCTCGTCCCGGTCGGTGCAGGCCACCAAAAAATCCACGTCGCAGCCCTTTCTCACACCGGCGTCGTATAAAACCTGGGGCCGCGCACCGTTGCCCCGCACCACCCGCGCGTTCAGCTCTTCTTCAGCCTTGGCGGCCCGGGCCTCGTCCTGTTCCACGACATTCACGTCGTGGCCCTCCGCGGAAAGGGTGGACGCGATGGAGAACCCGACCTCTCCCGCTCCCACAATCACGATCTTCATATTTGACTCATGCTCGATTCACCTGATTCATCTCGAAACCCAGCGGCGTCCAGACGGCCAAAAAACGCGCCACAGCCCGGGCCTTCGGGTCTTCGGCCACGGCCATGTCGTACACGAAGCAGCGGGCTTCCGGGGAGGCGGCCCCGGCGCATTCGCAACGTTCGCAAAATTGTTCCCGCACTCGAACCAACACCGTGTCTCCCAGCTTGACGCTGATCCTGAATTCCGCGTGCACCTCTCGGATACCCCAAGCCAGGGGGTCCAAGGGTGTCGCCTCCCAGGCCCACTCGAAGTACACGGCGTTGTTGACGTGTCCGTTGGCGTCCAGATCGTGGAAGCGCACCAAAAAGGACCTTGTGCTAAAATTTCCATCGCAGGGATCCGCCTCGGAGGAACTTGCCTCCGGTGGGCCCGAGATCTTGGGAATCGCGATGAACTCCCCGTCTATAGGGGGGTCGTCGGCCACGTCGGAGAATATCTCCGGAAGCCGCTGGGTAGCCCGGACCGGCCGGCTTGCGGTGAGGTCTATCAGCACCCAGGAGGTCCTCGCCGACACCAAAGTCTCCGCCTCCTTCTTTTCGTCGAAAACGCGGAACACGCGCAGGGTGTAAAATCCGTCCCCCGGCGTATGGCGGGTCTCCAACATCACCGTCTCGTCCATACCGGGCAGGCGTTTTTCCACCTTCAACTCGTACCTCAAAAGCACCCAAGCGTAGCCCCGCCGCATGAGCTCGCTGGGGGAGCCCTCCATATCTTCGACGGCAAGCCCCGCGGCGTCCTGCAGGCGGTTGAGCAGGGCTCGCATTTTGACCTCGCCGGTGCAGCCCACCTCGGAGGGCATGATCGTCAGTTTTTGCCTGTACACTCGTCTCTACACTCCTTCACGGCCTCTACAGCATCAAAAAAGGCATCTATATCCTCCGGCGTGTTGAAATATCCCGGTGAAACCCTCAGGCTGCCTTTTGGAAAACTTCCAAGGGTCTTGTGGGCCAGAGGAGAGCAGTGGAGCCCAGGCCGCGTTTCGAAGCCCCTTTTTGAAAGCTCGTCCGCCAATATCCCGTTGTCCCACATCTTTGTATTTTTTCGATCACTTGGGGGCCAAAGGGGAAAATCCACGGCAAAAACGGCCAGGCGCCCTTCCATCGTGGGTTTGCCGTAAAGAACTCCGCCGGCCTTTTGCAATCTTTCCAAAAAATACTCGCCTATTTTGCTTTCGCGCTCTCTTATCCCTTCGATCTCCGTCTCCTCCAGCCAGCCCAAGGCGGCGTCGAGCCCGGCGATGCCCGGCAGGTTGGGGGTCCCGGCCTCGAACTTGTCCGGCATTTCCCAAGGCTGAGTTTCCATATGGGAAAAACTCCCCGTCCCTCCCTCCACCAGAGGCGCCACCCGAGAGGCGAAGCCGGGGTCCCAGACAACCCCCCCTATGCCCTGGGGGCCCATCAGCCCCTTGTGCCCCGTGAAACACAAAGCCGCCAATCCCAGCTTCGACGCTGATATCGGCAAAATTCCCGCCGTCTGAGCACTGTCCAAGACCAAGGGCAGGCCGGCCCCGCGGCAGAGGCCCGCTATCCCCTCCAAGGGCTGAATCGTGCCGCATACGTTGCTGGCGTGGCTCAGAACCATAAGATGAAACTTCCCATCCATCAAAACTTCTTCCAGGAGTCCCAGGTCCAAGGCTCCATCCGGGCCGCACTCCAAAAACTCGGTTGCGACCCCTTCGCCCTCCATTCCCCTAAGGGGCCGCACGACGGCATTGTGCTCCATGGAGGTGGAGAGCACCCTCATGACAGTTTTCGGGGCGGAAGAAAAAAAACTTTTACGAAACCCCTTAAAAACCACGTTCAGCGCCTCCGTCACGCCGGAGCAGAAAGTTACGTAACGGGGGTTTCCGTCGTCGCAGCCGTCGAACAACTTTGCGAGCCTTATGCGGCAATCCAAAACCATGTTCAACGTGGCCAGGTCCCGCCACGACGCGGTGCCCCGCCCAAGATTCCCCCCACCCCGGGCCAAAAACTCCGCCGCGGCCTCCGGGACGCATCGAGGCTTGGGCCAGGTGGTGGCCGCGTTGTTCAAATATATGCTCATTTTCACGTCAAACTCCATAAATTTTAAATTTAAATTAAAAAAATCCCCTCGTCAGCGAGCCTCTTTTGTTTTTTCCGCTTTTCTGCCTTTTTCGCTTCTTCGTGCAAGCCTTCGTGTATGATATCATTCACCCGGGATTATTTTCGAGGTTGTCTCGAATTCTTTCCGTATTGTGTTACGTGCGCGGTTCTACGTTTTCACGAACGATTTCACGAGTTATCCACAGAACTTTCGTTTTTTAGTTGTGGATAAGTGTATAATTAGGCGAAAAGACCAAACGAGGCTTCTCCTTTTGTGGATAACCAATGCGGATATCTTTTCGTTTGAGATTGTCCCTCAAAAAGTCAGAGGTGAACGACGTTGCCAAAAAATTTACAGACGCTGTGGCAGGACATTATGGACAAAGCAGTTCCTCAGCTGCCTGAAGGAAGCGCGGAACTGTGGTTCAAGACCTGTACGCCCGTGAGCGTCGAAAACGGAGAGCTTGTCGTGGACGTGGCGAACATCTTCATCAGGGAACAGCTTGCCAGCCGTTTTCTGGACGAGTTGAACAAGGCCGCGAAAAGCACGGGCGAGGTCTCCGCAATACGCCTTTCCTCCAGCGAAGGGTCCGGGGACGAAAACAAGACGGAGTGGGTGGAGCGCGCGGAGAGGGCGGCGGCAAAGTCGCGCCCGAAAAACGGTCCAAACCTGAACCCCAACTACCAGTTTTCGTCCTTTGTGGTGGGGCGGTCCAACCGCCTCGCCCACGCCGCCAGCCTGGCCGTGGCCGAAACCCCCGGCGAGGCCTACAACCCCCTGTTCATCTGGGGAGGAGTGGGCTTGGGCAAAACTCATCTGATGCACGCCATATGTCATTACGTCATCGAAAAAAAAGGAAACCTCAACGTCGTCTACGTCAGCTCGGAAAAGTTCATCAATGAATTCATCCAGTCGATACAGACGAAACAGGGACACGAGTTCAAGAACAAGTACCGTAACGTGGACGTCCTGCTGATCGACGACATCCAGTTCCTGGGAGACAAGCACTCGAGCCAGGAAGAATTTTTTCACACCTTCAACAGCTTGAGAGAGGCCAACAAGCAGATCGTCATCTGCTCCGACCGACCCACCACGGAGCTCCACAACATCGAGGACCGGTTGGTGAGCCGGTTCCGGTTCGGCTTGGTGACGGATATCCAGCCCCCGGACGTGGAGACGCGCATCGCGATTCTCCGAAAGAAAGCGCGGCTCCAAGACTATGACATGCCCGAGGACATCATCAACCTTCTGGCTCAGAGGATTAAGAGCAACATCCGAGAGCTGGAGGGGGCCTTCAACCGCGTCATAGCTTGCGCCGAGTTGTCAGGCGAGCCCATCAATATCGAAAACACATCCACCTGGCTCAAAGACA